>CALMDF010000381.1 GCA_937864895.1 uncultured Holophagales bacterium
ACGCCGGGCTCCTCGAGCTTTTTCAAGAAGCTGCCCGTGGTGCAGATCATCGGGAAGCACTCGCGCGAGGA
Source organism: uncultured Holophagales bacterium (assembly GCA_937864895.1). Taxonomy (GTDB): domain Bacteria; phylum Acidobacteriota; class Thermoanaerobaculia; order UBA5066; family UBA5066; genus UBA5066. The sequence continues at coordinate 72 of CALMDF010000381.1, forward strand.
GGTGTGCAGCCTGCCCAGCTCCAGGTCGCGGGCGTCCTGCATGGGCAGGACGCTCGCGTCCATGCCGCAGGCCCGCGCGGTCGCGGCCAGCACCTGCGCGGCGTCGGACATGAAGGGGAAGTACAGCGAGCGCCCCGGGGACGGGCGCGGCAGCACGACGTGCACGTGGGCCGGGCGGTGGGCCACGGTCCGCGGAGTCCCGTCCGGCCGCGCGGATTATTTCATCGCGGCGACGGGAACCGGGCGCGCGGCGCCGGCTTCCCGTACGCTCCACGCATGGCGAAGAGGATCGAACCGTGCCGGAAGAGCCCCGAGGAGCGCCTCGACGACCTCCTGTCGGGGCACCGCGAGGCCACCCTCAGGAACGAGGGGGCGAAGTACGTGGCCCGCGCGATCGAGTCGTCGGACTCGCTCCCGAACGGGGTGAAGTTCTTCGCGTACGCGCTCCTCGCGGCCGATGCGGCGGACGAGGACGTCGCGCTCGAAGCGCTCGGGACGGCGGAGAGCTACGTCGAGGTGGCCCGGAAGGATCTGGGCCGGCGCTTCAACAAGGAGCTCGGGAGCCTCCGCTTCCTCGAGCGGGGCATCGCGCTCCGGAGCGACCGCGGGGAGTTCGAGGAGGCGCTCCGTCTCTGCGACGTCGCCCTCGGGCTCGGCCTCGGGGACGCGTACGAGAGGAAGAAGGCGTCGCTCCTGAGGATGACCTGAAGCGTCCGCGACGCCCCGGGGGATCCCGGGGCGCGGCGCGTCAGCGCCGCCCGTCGAGCGTGCGCTTGATGGCCTGGGCGTCGGCCCGGGCGATCCGGGCCTTCCTGTCGACGCCGGCCTTCTGGTCGGCCGCCTGCCTGTCGCGATGCCTCGCGAATCGGAGAACGCCCCAGGCGAGGGCGGCGGCGAGGAAGATCCAGGCGGCAATCGACATGTTCGGGTTCTCCACGCCCCTTTGAAAAACAGAACGGGGGCCCGGGCCAGGCCCGGACCCCCGTGAGGATGGCCCCGGTTTCAGTCGAGGCCGATCGGTCTAGTAGCGACCGCGACCGCCACCGCCGCCGCCGGTACGGCTTTCCTGCGGCTTGGCCTCGTTGACGCGGATGGCGCGGCCGTCGATCTCGCGGCCGTTGAGGGCGCCCATCGCCTTCTGGGCGTCGGAGTTCGACATCTCGACGAAGCCGAAGCCCTTCGAGGTGCCGCTGTCGCGGTCGGTGATGACGCGGGCCGACTCGACCTGGCCGAACGGCGAGAAGAGGTCGTTGAGGGTCGAATCGTTCGTGGTGTAGGAGAGGTTTCCGACGTAGAGCTTCATCTGGGGGTCCTTGCTTGAAAGTCGATCGTCCTGGGACGAAGGGGGGTTGCGGAGGGAGTGGGGAGGAAGCGTGCGGGTGACGGGGCTTGCTCGGTACGCTTTGCCGCGCCGTCTAACCCGATGTTCGGAGGAACAGGAGGCGGAGAGAGCCGAATAAGCAGATGTCATGGTAGCACGGATCTCGAATTCCTGCCGTCAAGCGTCGAGTTTGTGACGCAACGCACGAAAGGGGGGAGCGCGCCGGGCGTTCCTCCGACTCGCCAAGGGCGACCTGAGGGCGCTATTCGACGTACTTGTAGCCCGTCCCGGTGTCGAAGACGACGACCCTCTCGTCCCGGTCGACCTTTCCTTCCGCGAGGAGCTTCTCCACCGCGATCCAGGCGGCGCCCCCCTCCGGGGCCGCGAAGAGGCCTTCGCTTCCGGCCAGCTCGAGGACGCCCCGACGCATCTCGTCGTCCGTCACCGCCACCGCCGCGCCTTTCGACTCGGCGAGGATCTTCAGGATGAGATAGTCGGCGTAGGCCTTCGGGACGCGCAGGCCGCTCGCGTAGGTGCGGGCGTCGGGGAACCTCACGGAGACTCCCTCTCCGGCCGCAAACGCCCGCGGGATCGGGGCGCACCCCTCCGCCTGGACCGCCACCATCCTCGGCCTCGCGGTTCCGATCCAGCCGAGGCGCTCCATCTCGTCCCACGCCTTCCACATCCCGATGAGGCCCGTCCCCCCGCCGGTGGGGTAGATCACGACGTCGGGGAGCTTCCAGCCGAGCTGTTCGGCGATCTCGTACCCCATCGTCTTCTTCCCTTCCACGCGATAGGGCTCCTTGAGCGTCGAGACGTCGAACCACCCTTCGGCGTCCTTCCGCTGCGCCACGATCCGGCCGCAGTCGTCGATGAGGCCGTCCACCAGGGTGACGTGGGCCCCGTACGCCTCGCACTCGATCCGGAAGACCCTCGGTGTGTCGCGAGGCATGAAGACGTGGCAGGCGAGCCCCGCCTTCGCGGCGTAGGCGGCCGCGGCGCCCCCGGCGTTTCCCGCCGTCGGCAGCGCGACGGCCCGGGCCCCCAGGGACCGGGCCATCGTGACCGCCGCGCCCAGTCCGCGCGCCTTGAAGGAACCGGTCGGGTTCCCGGCCTCTTCCTTGACCCAGACGTCGCGCATGCCGAGGCGCGCCCCGAGCCGCGGCGCGTGGAGGAGGGGCGTCCCCCCCTCGCCGAGAGTGACGATCTCCTCCCGGCTCCGGGCCGGCATCAGCTCGTGCCAGCGCCAGATGGTCCGGTCACGCCCGTCGACGGCGTCCCGCGAGAGGGAAGGGAGCTCGTACCGGGCGAAGAGCGAACCGCCGCAGCCGGGAGCGGGGCAGACGTTGAGGAGCCGGGTGGGCTCGAACGTCGCGTCGCACTTCGTGCAGGAGAGGTGCGTCAGGCAGGAGAAGCGCATCCGGGAACGCTAGCACCGCCCGGCCCGGGGTGAGAGGCGTCCCGGGCTACTCGTCGTCCTCCCGGGACTCGGCGGCCTTCGCCTTCTCGACGCCCTTCCTGAAGCGGGGATCGCGCCGGAGGTTCCAGAGGTCGTCGTCGCCCTCGAGGTGGCTCGCAGAGACGGCCCGGGCGTCGATCGCCTTGTCGAGCCAGGCGAAAGCCTCGTCCCTCTCCTTGAGGCGCGCGTGCGCGCACGCGAGGTTGTACATCGTGGCGGGCCGGCGATAGCCCAGCTCGAGCGCCTTGCGCCAGGCCGCGAGGGCCTCGCGATCCTTCTCGGCGGCGAGGTGGGCGAAGCCGAGGTTCGAGTAGGCCCGTCCGCTCGCGGGGTGCTTCTTCAGGTAACGCTCGAAGCGCGCCGCCGCCTCTTCCGCCTCGGCGACCCTCTGCGAGCGGAGGAGCCGTCCGCCGACGCTCGGGAAGCCGTCGAGGCTGAGCTCCTCGGCATCCTTCAGGAGCTGGGCGAATCGCGGGTCCGGGCGAAGGCCGTCGAGGTCGTCGTCCTCCCGCAGGTGGTCGGGGTCGTCGAACCCGGCGTCGAGGGCGCGCCTCAGGAGGCCGAGGGCCTCGTCCCGCTGGTTCGCGAGAGCCCGCGCGCAGGCGGCGTTGTAGAGGGACGTCCCTTCGCGCCGCCCGGCTTCGGCCGCGGCGACGAACGCGCGGGCGGCCCGGTCGTATTCGGCGGCGCGCAGGAGCTCCCGTCCGACGTCGTAGAGAGCGCTCCCGTTCTTCACGGGGTCGCCCATGAGCTTCTCGAAGCGGGCGACCGCCGTTTTCACCCTCGCCTGGTCCCTCCCGGCGCGGGCGGCGCGGGCCCTCGCCTTCAGGTCGGTCCAGCGGGGGTCGGCGTGGAGGGAGGCGAGGTCGTCGTCGTCGAGATGCGAGGGAACGTCGAACCCGGCCTCGAGGGCCCTCCCGAGCCACTCGAAAGCGCGGTCCGCGTCCCCCTTCCGGGCGTAGCCGCAGGCGATGTTGTAGCTCGCGGTTCCCTCGCGATAGCCGGCGTCGAACGCCTTCTGGAACGCAGCGATGGCGTCGTCCCACCGCTCGTCCTCGTGGAGCTTCATGCCGCGCGAGAACCACTCGGAGCCGCTCCGGGCACCGACGGACCTCTGCGCCGGGGGGACGGCGGGGGCGACCTGCCCTGGCGGCGCCTGCCGCCCCGCCGCGGCGACGGGCGCGGCCGGGAGAGCCAGGAGCGCCGCGAGCGCCAGGGCCCCGTGACCTGAACGAAGGAGCGTCGTCCTCCGACGCTCCCGTGCGGGACGGGCGTGCCAGGGCGCGGCTGGGGTCTCGATGTTCATGGAGGATGGATACGTGAAGCGGGGGGCGGGTGTTTCCCAGGTACGGAAAGGCCGGGCGGCATCAGCCGCCCGGCCCTCGGGATCGCTCGCGCCGGCGGGCGTCTACTTGACCTTCTCGACGACCGGGAGCTTCGGGTAGAGCACCTTCACCGCGCTCAGGAGCGCCTTGATCGACTCGTTCCCGCCGACGTCCTTCCTGGCGTCGGTGAAACTGAAGTCGGAACCCTTCGCCATCTGGAACTCGACCTCGTGGCAGAACTTGCCGTCGGGGCGGGCGAGGCACTCCGTCTCCACGGCCTTCAGGCCGGCCGGGAACATCTCGAAGCTTTCGGCCTGGCTCGTTCCGTCGATCCACTCGATCCGCTCGGCCGTGAGGACGAGCTTCCCGGGCCGGCTCTTCGCGAAGAGCCCGGTCTTGCGGACGAGGCCGTCGACCTCGACCTGCGACGGGACCGGCGCAGCGGCCATCGACCTCACGCCCGCAGCCCCGGCGGCAGGCGCCGCGACGAGAGGAGCCTCCATGAGCGCGCGGATGATCCCCTCGGGAACCTTGTTCTCCTTCAGGTAGATCAGGTCGTTCAGGGAGGGGCGCTGCATCACGCCGTTCTGCATGAGCTGGTCGACGATGAGCGCCTCGGAGGTCCCGGTGCGGACGGCCTTCACGAGGTCGATGGCCCTCGGGTTGTCTGGCTGGTGCCCGGAGGCGACCGGAGCGGCCTGCGGAGCCCTGGCGAGGAGCGCCCCGACGACGGCTTCGGGCACCCCGGCGGCGCGGAGCCTGTCGGCGTCGGCCGTGGTCATCGCGGAAACGGAGGTTGCCGGGTCGTTGATCTTGGCGAGGAGCGCATCGGGAGCGACCCCGAAGCCGTGTGCGGCCAGGACCTTGTCCACGGTGATCTCCTCGGCCGCGACCGGGGCCGCGAGCAGGAGCACCAGGAGGGCGATGGTGGTTCTCATGTTTCCCCCTTTGTCTGAGGACGATTTTAGTCACAACGCGCGGGGCCGGCAGGCGGAGGCGCTCGACGCCGGACAGGCCAGCCCGCCGAAGCCTCGGGCCGGACCCTGGCGCAAATGGTTCTCGAGGAAGCGGTTCAGCGATTCCTTGTCGCGAGAGAGGACTTCACTATCATCCGCCCATGATCCGGACGCAACCGGTCCCGATCGAGGGACAGATGCATCAGGCCGACCCCACTTCCTGGGACGTCGTCGTCATCGGTGGAGCCATCGCGGGCGCCTCCACGGCCATCCTTCTCCGCCGGCGGAGCCCGGGGCTCCGGGTCCTCGTCGTCGAGAAGGGCGAGTCGTTCGACTGGAAGGTCGGAGAGTCGACCGTCGAGATCTCGGCCTACTTCCTCACGCGCGTCCTGAAGCTCTACGACCACCTGAGCCGCGAGCACCTCGCCAAGCAGGCGTTCCGCTACTGGTTCCACAACGAGAAGGTGACCTGCCTTCGCGAGGCGAGCGAGGTCGGGGCGACCCAGCTCGCGAGGACGCCGGGCTTCCAGCTCGACCGGGCCGTCCTCGACGAGCACATCCTGAAGACGGCCGCCGAGGAGGGCGCGGAAGTCTGGCGGCCGGCGAAGGTCGTCGACTTCACGCTCGAAGGCGAGGCGGGCAACTCCGTCGCGGTCGAGAAGGCCGACGGGACGAGGGTGACCGTCCGCGCGAAGTGGGTCGTCGACGCGACCGGGCGCCAGGCGCTCCTCGCGAGGAGGCGCGGCGGAATCAGGCCGGTAGAGGGGCACCCGACGGCTTCGATCTGGGTCCGCTACCGGAACGTGAAGGACCTCGACGGCAAGGAGGTCGTCGGGACCGACCCCGCCGACCCGTTCGTCCGCGGCGTCGTCGCCTCGCGGCGCCTCGCCACGAACCACTTCACGGGGTGGGGCTACTGGATCTGGTTCATCCCGCTCCGCGGCGGGGAGACGAGCGTCGGCC
>CALMDF010000382.1 GCA_937864895.1 uncultured Holophagales bacterium
TGGGCGGGGTCGCGGCTGGTTCGCCTCGGCGACCGGGAGGGGCGCGGGGTCCCGGGCGATCGACTGGTCCTTCAGGTACTTGGTGAGGGCGAACATGCCGACGAACGAGAGCGCGACGAGGAGCGCGAGGCCCCCGATGGAGACGAAGACCCCCTTGACGTGGATCTCCGAGTCGAACTCGCGCGGCTCGTGCTGCGGGCGCGGGTGGTCAGTCATGGGCCAGCGCCTCCTTGAGGAACGGCTCGTTTGCCGGAAGGAGCGGGCGCGCCTTCAGCCGGAGGGTGAAGAGGAAGAGCCAGATGCCGCCGAGGGCGAGCGGGGCGGCGAGGTCGAGCCAGTGGAGGGTGAAGGCGTCCTTCGAAAAGGCCGGCGCCACGAGCCAGTGGAGGTCGAGCCACCTCGCGAGGAGGAGGAGGACGGCGATCGGGGCCAGGGCCTTCGCGCTCCGCTTGCGGTCGCGGGAGAGGAGGAGGGCGAACGGCAGCGCGTAGTGGAGGAGGACGAGGACGACCGTCGTCGCCTTCCAGGCCCCGTTCAGCCTCGAGGTGTAGAAGGTCGTCTCCTCGGGGAGGTTCCCCGACCAGATGATGATGAACTGCGAGTAGCCGAAGTAGGCCCACACGCAGACGAACGCGAAGAGGAGCTTGCCGTAGTCGTGGAGGTGACGGGCCTGGAAGGGGATCGCGGGGGAGTCCCCGTCGCCGAGGACGAGCGCCATGAGGGCCACGAAGGCCATCGCCGAAACGGCCTGGCCGATGATCACGTAGAGCCCGTAGATCGTGGAGTACCAGTGCGGCGTGATCGACATGAGCCAGTCGAACGCCGCGAGCGTCATGGAGAGGATGAACACGGCGAGCCCGCCGGCGCTCCAGCGCTGCATCCAGAGGGCGAGCTTCCTGTCGCCCGTCTCGTCCTGGCGGGCGGAGAGCCGGCCGAGGACCCCGGCGAGGACGAGCCAGAGGGCGAAGTAGATTGCCGAGCGGGTCAGAAACGCGGGGGTGTTCAACCAGGGCTTCTTGTACGAGAGGATCGCGTCCCCGGCGACGACCTCGCCGTGGGTCCATTCGTAGAGGGAGTGCGTGCCGAGGACGATCGGCAGGAACGCCACGACGGCGAAGCCGATCGTGACGGGATTCGCCGCGGCTTCCAGGATCCGCCGGATCATCACGCCCCACGCGCCGCGGGTGACGTGGTGGAGGAGGAGCAGGGCGAGGGCGCCCGCGGCGAGGCCGAGCATCCACATGTAGCCCGTGAGGTAGGAGCGGAAGAACTGGTCCCTGTCGGTCAGGAAGCCGGCGGCGAGGAGGACGGCCCCGACGACGCCGGCGGCGAGGCCGACACGGCCGATCTTCTCGACGCTCTCGGGCGCGACGTACGAACCGTTGCTCACGGGTGGGCCTCCGGGGCGGGCGCGGCCGGCGGGGCGGCGGCGGCCTTCTCGAGCGCCGCGCGGTCGGCGTCGGCGAGCTCGGTGACAGGGGCGTTGCGGGAGAACTGGAGGGTGCGGACGTACGCGGCGATGGCCCAGCGGTCCGCCACGGGGACCTGGCTCGCGTAGCTCGACATCTGCCCGAAGCCGTTCGTCATGACGTCGAAGAAGTAGCCGAGGGGCTGGGCACGGAGCCGGTCGACGTGGAACGACGGGGGCTGCTTGAAGCCGCGCTGGACGATCATCCCGAGGCCGTTGCCCTGGCGGCCGTGGCAGGGCGAGCAGAAGACGTCGTACCGCTCGCGGCCGCGGACGAGAAGCGGCTTGTCGAAGGCGACGGCGGCGGGGAACTCGGAGACGAACTTCCCGTCGGGCCCGATCCCGGGCTCGAGGACGCGGTCCGCGCGAAGCCAGCCGCGGGCGACGGTGCCGGCGGGCGGTATGCGCGAGGCGCTCCCGTCGCGGAAGAACTCGCTCCGGTCGAGAGGGCGCTCCTTGGCCTGGTTGTACATCCCCTGGCGGCAGCCGGCCCCGGCGAGGGCGAGGAGGGCGGCCGCGAGGACGCCGAGGCGGCGGGCCCCCGCGTTCACGTCAGTTCTCAAGTTCGTTCACCTCAACCGGGGCGAGGCTCTCGAGGAGGCGGCGGACGGAGGCGGCGTCGAACTTCGGGTCGTCGGACTCGACGACGAGGAAGTAGCCGTCCTTCGAGGCGTGCTCCACGAATCGCTTCACGTCGAAGACCGGGTGGTGGGGCCGCGGGAGGCCGTTCAGGAGGAGCATGCCGAGGGCCGCGGCGAGGCCGCCGTGGAAGATGGCGCCCTCGAACGTGGCCGGGATGAAAGCGGGCCAGGAGTTGAGCGGGCGGCCCCCGATGTTGAGCGGGTAGTCGATCGCGCTCGCCCAGTAGGCGAAACCGAAGACGGCCACGGCCCCGAAGATCGACGCGCCGAGGACGAGGAGCGGGATCTTCGAGTGGTGGAGGTCGAGCGCGTCGAGGACCTTCTCGATGGGGTAGGGCGTGTAGGCGTCGAGCTTCGTGAACCCTTCGGCCTTCGCCTTTGCGATCGCCGCGAGGAGCTCCTCGGGATTCCGGAACTCGGCCATGACGCCGTGGAGGGCGGGCTCTTTCTGCGGTCCGTGCATCGCCTACTTCTCCTCCTCGTGCGCCTTCGTCGCCTCGGGCGTCAGGACGCGCATCTCGAACATGTTCAGCGCGGGGAGGAAGCGGAGGAAGAGGAGGAGGAGCGTCAGGAAGAGGCCGATCGTCCCGGCGAAGACGGCGATGTCCCACTTCGTGCCGTGGTACATGGACCAGTTCGAAGGCACGTAGTCGCGGGAGAGGCTCACGACGATGATGACGAAGCGCTCGAGCCACATCCCGACGTTGATGAACATCGCGATGACCCAGAGCGCCCAGACGTTCGACCTCACCTGCCGGAACCAGAGGAGCTGCGGGACGAGGATGTTGCAGAGGATGAGGAGCCAGTACTGGACGGCGTACGGCCCCGTGAACCGGTTCAGGACCATGAAGATCTCGAACTCGTTGGCGCTGTAGAACGCGGCCCAGATCTCGAGGACGTAGCCGTAGGCCACGATGAGCCCGGTCGTGAGCATCACCTTCGCCATGTTCTGCAGGTGGCGGTCGGTGATGAAGTCGTGCAGCTTGAAAAGGGGCCTGAGCGGCAGCACGAGCGTGAGGACCATCGCGAAGCCCGCGAAGACGGCGCCCGCGACGAAGTAGGGCGGGAAGACCGTGGTGTGCCAACCCGGGACGATGCCGACGGAGAAGTCGAACGACACGATGGAGTGGACCGAGAGGACGAGCGGCGTCGAGAGCCCCGCCAGGAGGAGCGAGGCGACCTCGTAGTTCGCCCAGTGGCGCGAGGAGTTCCGCCAGCCGAGGGCCGCCATGCCGTACGCGAACCGGGCGACCTTCGCCTTCGCGTGGTCGCGGAGGGTCGCGAGGTCGGGCAGCATGCCGACGTACCAGAAGACGATCGAGATCGTGGCGTAGGTCGAGACGGCGAAGACGTCCCAGATGAGGGGGCTCCGGAAGTTCGGCCACATGTTGAGCGTCCCCGGCACGGGCAGGAGCCAGTAGGGGAGCCACGGGCGGCCGAGGTGGAGGATCGGGTACATCCCGGCGCAGGCGACGGCGAAGACGGTCATCGCCTCGGCGAACCGGTTGATCGAGTTGCGCCAGCTCTGCCTGAGGAGGAGGAGGATGGCCGAGATGAGAGTTCCGGCGTGGCCGATGCCGATCCACCAGACGAAGCAGACGATGTCCCAGCCCCAGCCGACGGGGACGTTGTTCCCCCAGATGCCGATGCCGGTCATGAAGAGGTTCGTGACGGCGAGGAGGAAGAGGTTCAGGAGGCCGAAGCCGACCGCCACGCCGAGGAGCCACCACTTCGGCGTCTTCGCCAGCTTCGCCGTGACGACCTCGGAGATCCGTTCCGTGACGCTCCCCGGCGTGTGGCCGGGCGCGAGGACGGGCGCCTGCGCGATCGGGTCCGCCGCGCGGGCGTCGTCGTACGTGCTCGACATCAGATGGCCTCCAGGTCCGGGCTCGGGTTGACGACCTTCGCCATGTAGGTGGTCCGCGGGCGGGTGTTCAGCTCCTCGAGGATCCAGTAGGTGCGGTCCTCGTTCCTGAGCCTCGTCACGGCCGCCTCGGTGTCGTTGATGTTCCCGAAGACGATGGCGTCGGCCGGGCATGTCTGCTGGCAGTCCGTCCG
>CALMDF010000383.1 GCA_937864895.1 uncultured Holophagales bacterium
CGGAGGAAGGCCTCGCGATAGGCCTCGATCGTCTCGGGCGGGAACGCGCCGGGGGTGACCGGGTCGCGCCGGAGCATCCGCTTGATGAATCCCGCCCTGTGGCGCGTGAGCGAGCGCTCGGGCAGGAACGGCAGCTGGAAGAAGAAGACGTACGACGACCGCCTCGCCTGGGCGAGCGTCGCGAGCCTGCGGCGGAAGAGGATCGGGTGCGGGGCGTTCAGCAGCACGAGCCGCTCGACGAGGCCGGGGTGAAAGGCCGGGACGCACCAGGCGGTCGCCCCTCCCCAGTCGTGGCCGACGAGAAACGTCTTCTCGTACCCGAGGTGCCGGACGAGGTTCGCGACGTCTCCGGCGAGGAGCTCGACCCGGTAGCTCGAGACGCCCCGCGGCTTCTCCGAGAGGTTGTAGCCGCGCAGGTCGGGCGCCACGGCGCGGAACCCGGCGGCGGCGAGCGCGGGGAGCTGGTTCCTCCAGGCGAGCCACAGCTCGGGGAAGCCGTGGAGAAGGACGACGAGGGGGCCTTCGCCCGCCTCCACCCAGTGGAGACGCAGGCCGCCGACGACCTCGTCGCGATGGGTCCAAGGGTGGGTGGACACGACGCGATGCTAACCTTCCGTTCCATTCGGCGCGAAAAAGGAGGATCGATGAAGATCGCCGCTCTCTCGCTGGCCCTCTGCCTTGGTGCCACGGGCGCTCTCGGACAGGAGGCCAGGCCCGCCGCTCCGGCTCCGGCTCCGGCGCCTCCCGCCGCCGCCGCCCCGTCCGACCCGGCGATGTCCGGGCTTCGCCTCGTCTGGCGCAGCGTCAAGGACATCGTCGTCCGGGCCGCCGAGAAGATGCCGGAGGAGAACTACTCCTTCCGGCCGGCCCCGGAGGTGAGGACCTTCGGTCAGCTGGCGGCCCACGTGGCGGACACGCACTTTCTGATCGGCGGAATCCTCCTGGGCGAGACGCCGCCCGCGGCCGAAGTCGAGAAGACGAAGACCACGAAGGCCGGGATCGTCGCGGCGCTGAAGGACTCTGTCGCCTACGTCGACAGGGGGTTCGCGATGGGCGACGTCGAGGCGGCGAAGATGGTGAAGCTCTTCGGCCGGGACGCCTCGCGCTTCTCCGTCTTCGCCCTCGCCATCGGCCACGGTTTCGAGCACTACGGGAACATGGTCACTTACCTGCGGATGAAGGGCCTCGTCCCGCCCACGAGCGAGCCCCGCCAGGCCGCGCCCGCGGCGCCCGCCGACACGAAGTAGGAGCGGCCCCGCGGAGGGTTCAGGCGGTCGGGCCGGGGGGCTGGGGGTCCCCCGACGGGGCGACGTCCGCCGACGACGGGTTCCTCCCCGCGGGGAGGCTCTCGAGGTAGGCCTCGAAGGTCTCGTTGAAGAGCGCCCCGGGGCGCCGCCGCCGGATCCGCGCGACGGCCTCGGAGCCGGAGAGGCCGCGCTGGACGAGGATGACCCCCGCGACGAGCGCCGAACGGTTGAACCCCATTCCGCAGTGGGAGAGGACCTTCTGGCCGCTCTCGAGGAGGCGCGTCCCGAGCGAGCAGACGGCGTCGAGCCGCGCGAGGTCGGGGAGGTCCTCGTCGAAGATGGGGAAGTAGACGTAGAGGATGTGGCCCGGGAGGCTCGGGACGCCGTGGTCGACCTCGCCGTCGAGGTCGATGATGCAGCCGATCCGGTGGGCGTGGACCGGGCTCCAGTCGTCGATGGCCGGAGAGATGAAGAGCGTCTCGGCGTCGTCGATCGGGTAGAGCTGCATGGACGCCCTCACTCTACCTCGCGGCCGGGCCGCGGGAGGGAGGAAACCTCGGACGCCCGCCGGCGCCGCCGGCTTCCTCCCGGCCTCGGCGAACGGGCCGCGCCCGGAGCGCCCGCGTCAGGCGGTCCGGCCGTTCGGCGCGGGAAGGTGCGCGGGGACCGCGACGCCCGGCTCGAGCGAGGCCGTCTTCTGCGCGACGCCTTCCCTGCGCGCGGCCTGGTGGGCGCGGGCGGCGCGGACGAAGTCCTTGAAGAGGGGGTGCGCCGCGGTCGGCTTCGACTTGAACTCCGGGTGGAACTGGCAGCCGAGGAACCATGGGTGGTCGGGGAGCTCGACCATCTCGACGAACTTGCGGTCGGGAGAAACGCCCGTCACGGCGAGGCCGGCCTCGCGCAGGACCGGCAGGTACTCCTGGTTCACCTCGTAGCGGTGGCGGTGCCGCTCGTGGATGAGCGTCTCTGCGTACGCGCGCCGGGCCGTCGACCCGTCGGCGAGCTCGCACGGGTACTTGCCGAGCCGCATCGTCCCGCCGAGCGCCTCGATGCCGATGAGGTCGCGCAGCTTGTAGATGACCTTGTGGGGGGCGTTCGCGTCGAACTCGGTGGAGTTCGCGTTCGTGAGGCCACAGACGTTGCGGGCGAACTCGATGACGGCGCACTGCATGCCGAGGCAGATCCCGAAGAACGGGACCTTCGTCTCGCGGGCGTAGCGGATGGCGCGGAGCATCCCCTCGATGCCACGGCGCCCGAAGCCGCCCGGGACCAGGATCGCGTCGGCCTGCGAGAGGGGCTCGGGGTAGCCGGTGGTCTCGAGGTCCTCCGAGTCGACGTACGCGAGGCGGACCTTCACGTTGTTCGCGATGCCGCCGTGGTGGAGCGCCTCGTTGAGCGACTTGTAGGAGTCCCCGAGCGCCACGTACTTTCCGACGATGGCGATCATCACCTCGCCGGCGGGGTTCTTCCAGCGGTTGACGATCTGGTCCCACTTCCCGAGCTCGCGCTCCGAGTGGGGGAGCGAGAGGTAGTCGAGGACGATCTGGTCGAGCCCCTCGCGGGCGAACGCGAGCGGGCACTCGTAGATCGTGGAGACGTCGCGCGCCGTGATGACGGCGGGCTCGTCGACGTTGCAGAAGAGGGCGATCTTCTTCTTCATCTCCTCCGGGATCGCGCGGTCAGCGCGGCAGAGGAGGACGTCGGGCTTGATGCCGATGGAGAGGAGCTCCTTGACGGAGTGCTGCGTCGGCTTGGTCTTGAGCTCGTCGGAGGCCGCGATGTAGGGGACGAGGGTGACGTGGATGTTGAGCGCGTTGCCGCGGCCGACGTCCTTGCGGAACTGGCGGATCGCCTCGAGGAAGGGGAGCGACTCGATGTCGCCGACGGTGCCGCCGATCTCGACGATGACGACGTCGTTGTCGGCGGCGACGCGGCGGATGCAGTCCTTGATCTCGTCGGTGACGTGCGGGATGACCTGGACGGTCTTGCCGAGGTAGTCGCCCCGCCGCTCCTTCTCGATGACGGTCTGGTAGATCCTCCCGGCGGTGATGCTGTTCGCCTTGCCCGTGACGGCGGAGGTGAAGCGCTCGTAGTGGCCGAGGTCGAGGTCGGTCTCGGCGCCGTCGTCGGTGACGAAGACCTCGCCGTGCTGGAAGGGCGACATCGTCCCGGGGTCGACGTTGAGGTAGGGGTCGAGCTTCTGGAGGGTGACCTTGAAGCCGCGGGCCTCGAGGAGGGCTGCGAGGGAGGCCCCGGCGATCCCCTTGCCCAGGCCCGAGACGACTCCTCCCGTGATGAAGATGTACTTCGTGCTCATCGCTCCCCTCCCGCCTCTCTCGCCTCGCTCGTTCCGCCGGTTTCGCCCGCCGCCGCTTCGTTCAGGAGAATCCGCTCCACCGCTTCCGCGTCCGCCGGCGTGTCGACCCCGATCGAGTCTCCGACGGCGGGAAGGACGGCCATGACGAGCCCCGCGGCCAGGGCGCGGAGCTGCTCGAGGCTCTCCGCCCGCTCGAGGGGGTGGGGCGGAAGGCTCGTCCAGGCGTCGAGGGCCGCCCGGCGGTATCCGTACAGCCCGAGGTGCTTCCAGGTCGGGAGGCCCGGTTCCGCGTTGCGCCGGAACGGAACGGGGCTCCTCGAGAAATAGAGGGCCCGGCCGTCGTCTCCCCGGACGACCTTCACGACGTTCGGGTCCGCGATCGTCGCGGGGTCGTCGATCGGCCTCGCCACCGTCGCGAGCGGGACCTCGGGGTGCCCCGCGAGGTAGGCGATGACCCGGTCCACGTTCTCGGGGTCCATCAGCGGCTCGTCCCCCTGGACGTTCACGACGATCGTCGCGTCCGTGCCTTCCACCGCGGCCCGGACGCGGTCCGGCCCGGATGGGAGCGCGGGGGAGGTCATCACCGCCATCCCGCCCGCCTCC
>CALMDF010000384.1 GCA_937864895.1 uncultured Holophagales bacterium
TCGATGGAGCACCCATGTACCTGAATACTCTCGCCCTGCTCGCCCTGCTGTCGGCGCCGGGCCTCGCGTCGGAGCCCGTCCCGGCGACCCTCACGGGCTCGATCCTCTCCACCGACGGGAGCGGCCTCCCGGGCGCCCGCGTCACCGTCCTGCCTGCCTCGCCAGGCTCCGCTCCGGCCGCCGTCGTCACTTCCGGCAATCGAGGGCTCTTCCTCGTCAGCGGGCTCCCGCCGGGGACGTTCGAGGTCCGCGTCGAGCTGCCGGGCTTCGAGCCCGGAACGATCGGCGGCTTCGCGCTCGCCCCTGGCGAGACGCGCAACCTCGACGTCACCCTCCGGCTCGCGGGGGTGCGGGAGAGCCTCACTGTCGTCAGCCCCTCGCCCCGGGACGCCGTCGAGGCGGCCGAGATCCGGGAGAGCTCGGCGCGCGACGCGGCCGAGGCGCTCGTGAAGCTTCCCGGCGTCTGGAAGCTCCGCAAGGGAGGCATCGCGAACGACGTCGTCGTCCGCGGCTCCCAGAGCCGCGACCTGAACGTCCTCGTCGACGGAGAGCGGATCTACGGCGCCTGCCCGAATCACATGGACCCGCCGTCGTTTCACGTCGACTTCGCCCAGGTCGACCGGATCGAGGTGGCGAAGGGGCCGTTCGACGTGAAGAACCAGGGAAGCCTCGGCGGCGTCGTGAACATCGTCACCCGCCGGGCGGAGCCGGGCTTCCACGCCACGGCGAACGCCGCCGCCGGGTCCTGGGGCTACGTCAACCCTTCGTTCACCGCGTCGTGGGCGGGAGAGTCGTTCTCCGCCCTCGCCGGGTACTCCTTCCGTCGTTCCGACGCGTTCTCGGACGGCGACGGGCGCCGGTTCACCGAGCTGACGAACTACCGCGCAAACGCCGTCGACGCCGAGGCGTTCGAAGCCGGGACCGCGTGGGCCCGCGTCGGGTTCGTTCCCGCGGAGAACCACGCCGTGACTCTCTCGTACACGCGCCAGGACACCTCCCACACCTACTACCCCTACCTCCAGATGGACGCGGTCACCGACGACGCCGATCGCTTCGGCCTGACCTGGGAGGCGGCGCCCTCGGCGGTCCTCACGTCGGCAAAGCTCTCCGCCTACTACACGCAGGTCGACCACTGGATGACCGACGAGTACCGTACCTCCTCGACAACCGCCTCGCGCGGCTGGTCGATGGGAACCGACGCCTTCTCGAAGACCCTCGGCGGCCGTCTCGAAGCGACCGCCTGGAACGTGACGGCGGGCATCGAGGCGTACCGCAGGTACTGGGACACGACGACCTACCTGGCAGGCATGCAGTACCGGCCGCAGGCTTCCCTCCCCGGGGCGGCGACCGACGTGGTCGGTCTCTTCGCCGAACGTTCGTTCCGTCTCTCCGGAACCGTGAACCTCGACGCCGGCCTTCGCTGGGACCACGCCTCGGCGTCGGTCGACCCCGGGAAGGCCTCGACCGACCTGACGTGGGCATACCACGGGACGCGCGCCACGGAGCAGACCGACTCGCTTCCCGGCGGCAGTCTCCGTGCCCGCTGGCAGGCCGCGGAAGGGCTCGAGATCTCCCTCGGCGCAGGGACGGCGGCCCGCATCCCCGAGCCGCAGGAGCGCTGGTTCTCCCTCAGGCGGATGGGAACCGACTGGGTCGGGAACCCGGACCTCGAGCCGTCGCGGAACACCGCGCTCGACCTTTCGGCTTCGCTCCGCGCGGGGCGCTTCTACCTCTCGGCGAGCGCGTTCCTGAACGAGATCGCCGACTTCGTCGTCCTCGCCGACGTGAAGAAGGTGAACATGGTCCCGGGTGTCATGAACCCGGCGGCGCGAACCTACGAGAACGTCGACGCCCGCCTCGCCGGCGGCGAGGCGGCCGCGTCCCTCACCCTGACCGACCGTCTCGTCTTCTCGGGCTCCGTCTCGTACGTCCGCGGGACCCAGGACCCGCGCCCCGAGCTCGGGATCGACTCGACGGACGTGGCAGAGATGCCTCCCGTCGCGGGACGCGCGTCGCTCCGCTGGGACAACGGCCGTTTCTGGGGCGAAGCGGAGGGCGTCTTCGCGGCGGCCCAGACGAACGTCGACTCGGACCTTCTCGAAGAGACGACCCCGGGCTGGGGAATCGCGAACCTGAGAGCCGGTTTCACGTTCGGGAGCCTCGGCCTGACGGCCGGCGTCGAGAACCTCTTCGGGCGTCTCTATTCGGAACACCTTTCCTACCAGCGGGACCCGTTCCGGTCGGGCGTGAAGCTTCCCGAGCCCGGCCGGAACGTCTTCGTCAACCTCTCCTGGCGTTACTGACCCCTCCGGAGCCGGGGCCGAGGATCGGCGGCCCCGGCTCCCTTCTTTCCTCCGCTCGTCATGACCTGCGTCATACCGGCCCTGCGCCATCGGAACCATCCTCACGGGCACAGGGAGATTCGACATGCCGATCCGGGCTCGCATCCCGTCCTTGTCGGATTGGAAGGGGCAGGTCAAATGTCAGGCAGGTTGTCCGGTGTCGACCGATGCCGGGCGTTACGTCCAGCTCATCGCGGAGGGGCGTGACGAGGAGGCCTACCTCGTCGCCCGCGCTCCGAACCCGTTCGCCTCGGTCTGCGGCCGTGTCTGCGCCGCGCCGTGCGAGGACGCCTGCCGCCGCGGCGCCGTCGACGCCCCGATCTCGATCCGCGCGCTGAAACGTTTCGTCACCGAGCGATACGGCGTCGAGTCGGTGAGGCCGCAGACGCAGGACCGGCTCTTCGGCGAGCTCGTCGGCGAGGGGAACCGCGACGCCGGGCACCTCCCGGTCGTCCCCTCCCCCGCCGGCGGCGCCCCGAACGGGAAGACGCGCGTCGCCGTCATCGGCGCGGGGCCCGCGGGCCTCTCGGCCGCGCACGACCTCGCCCTCCTCGGCTACGACGTGACCGTCTTCGAGGCCGGGGGCGAGCCGGGCGGAATGATGCGGTTCGGCATCCCGGAGTACCGCCTCCCGCGCACGCTCATCAAGGCGGAGATCGACCGGATTCTCGCCCTGGGCGTCACCCTCAGGCTGGGCACGGCGTTGTCTCCCTCCTACGGCCTGCCCGAGCTTCGCCGCGCCGGCTACGAGGCCGTCTTCCTTTCCGTCGGCGTCTCCAAGGGGCGCGACCTCGACGTGCCGGGGGTCGACCTGGACGGCGTCGTGAAGGCCGTCGACTACCTCCTGAACGTCAACCGCGGCTACCGCATGGACCTCGGCCGGCGCGTCGTCGTCATCGGCGGCGGTTTCGTCGCCTTCGACGCGGCCCGCACCGCGCTCCGCGTCTTCAAGGAGGAGGAGCTCGACGCCCTGGCCGGCGACGCGGGGGCGGCCGACGCCCGGGCAAAGGAGGCGATCGACTCGGCGCGCGCGGCCCTTCGCGGCGGCGCGGCCGACGTCACGATCGTCTCCCTCGAGAACTTCGACGAGATGCCCGTCCTCCGGACGATGCAGGGGCACGAGGAGTTCGAGGAGGCCAAGCGCGAAGGGATCGTCTTCCTCCCCCGGCGCGGCCCGAGGCGGTTCCTCGGCACGTCGCGCCTCGAAGCGGTCGAGCTCAGGAAGGTCCTCACGGTCTTCGACGAGAACGGACGCTTCTCCCCTGCCTACGACGACGCCGACGTGACGACCCTCCCGGCCGACGCCTGCGTCCTGGCCATCGGGCAGAAGCCCGACCTCTCGTTCCTCAGGGCCGCGGACGGGGTCGACCTGACGCCGGGCGGGACGATCCGGGTCGACACGGCCACGCTCGCGACCTCCGCCCCGGGGATCTACGCCGGCGGCGACGTCGCCTTCGGGCCGAGGAACCTCATCGAGGCCGTCGCGAACGGGAAGAAGGCGGCCCGGTCCATCCACGAGCACCTCTCGGCCCGCGGCGCCTCGGCCGGGCTGGCTCTCGAGACACACCTGACGGTCGAGAAGCTCTTCACCCCGACCTACCGGATGATCGCGGGCTTCGAGCTCCACGACCGCGTGGCCCCGCCGACGATCGACGTCGGGCGACGCACGGGAATCGCCGAGGTCGAGAACGGCTACGACGAGGCCGAGGCGCGGCTCCAGGGCGCCCGCTGCCTCGTCTGCCACGTCCAGACGATCTACGACCCGGAGAAGTGCGTCCTGTGCAGCCGATGCGTCGACGTCTGCCCCGAGTACTGCCTCGCCATCGTCCCGTTCGAGGACCTCGAGCTGGACGAGGCGGAGAGGGCGCTCGTGACGGAGCGTGCGAACGGGAACGGGCTTCCCCTCTCGGCGATGGTCAAGGACGACGAGAAGTGCATCCGCTGCGGCCTCTGCG
>CALMDF010000385.1 GCA_937864895.1 uncultured Holophagales bacterium
TCGGCACGAGCTCGACGGCGAGCTGCCGGCAGTGGCTCTCGAGGGCGGCCTTCGCGGCGGAGACGGCGCCGTAGGACTGCCAGATCCGGTGCCCGCCGGCCGAGGTCATCGCGAAGACGTGCGCCCCCGCGCCGAGGAGCGAGGCGGCGACGAGGTCCTGCGTCCAGTAGACGAGCGAGTGGGCCATGACGTCGAGCGTCATGTCCATCTGCGCCTGCGACATCCGTTCCTTCTCCTCGCCCAGGAACGGCTTCAGCGTCCCGAAGGCGAGCGAGTGGAGGACGACGTCGAGCGCGGGCCCCTCGGGGTCTGCGGCGAGCGTCTCCCGGATCGCCGCGACGACCTCCACCCGCTTCGCGGCGTCGGCGGCGTTCACGTTCCAGAAGATCGCCCGCCCGCCGGCGTCCTCGATCTGGCCGGTGATCCGCTCCACGTTCGGGAGGGTCGCGCGGCGGTCGAGGTGGACGCCGAAGACGTTTCGCCCGGCCCGGGCGAGGGCGAGGGACGCCGCTTCGCCGAATCCGGAGGACGCACCGAGGACGAGGGCCCAGTTTCGCTTGGGATGAGACATGGCGCGGATTATCGACACCCTTCCGGGGCCTGTATAGTCTCGGGGGAAGGCGATTCCATGCGGTTCGACGCGCTCCGCAGGCTCCTCGAGAAGCTCCAGGCGAGCGGAAAAAAGACGCTCGAGGTCGAGGAGGCGGCCGGCAACTACACCGACAGCGAGCTGGCATTCGGCCGGCTGGTCCTTCCTCTCCTCGAGGACATGGACGCGATGAAGAAGCTCCTCGAGGACCTCTCCCGCCGGGCGCGGGCGATGCAGGTCGTCCTGGACCGTCTCCCCGTCGCCGCCCTCGTCCTCGACGCGGAGGGGAGCCTCCTGACGATGAACACGGCCGCGAAGGCCCACTTCGGCGGCCCGGCGATCACCTCCGCGGTCCTCCGGGCCGCCCGGCGCGCCCTCCACGGGGACGACGAATCGGCCTCCACGGTCCCGGACCCGCTGAAGAGCGGCGGAACGCTCCGCCTCGTCGCCGCCGACGTGGCCGAGGAGTCGGGCGGAGGCCCCTCCGAGAAGCCGTCCGTCGTCTTCGTCGTCTCCAACGAGGCGCCCCCGCCCGTCGACGAGGCGGACCTCGTCGCCCGGTTCGACCTCACGAAGGCCGAGGCGTCCGTCGTCGCCCTCGTCGCGCACGGCCTCTCGAACAAGGAGGCCGGCGAGGAGATGGGCGTCTCCGTCGAGACGGTGAGGACCCACCTCGCGAGCGCCTTCCGCAAGACGGGGGCGAGGAATCGCGCCGGCCTCGCCGCCCTCGCCTACGGCGCCCGCTTCGGCCAGGGGCCGATCTCGGGCTCCTTCCCGCCCGTCGGGGAGTGAACGCCGCCTCCTTCCGCGCCCTCCTCTCCGGGCGGCCGCTCCTCCTCGACGCCGCCCTCGGAACGGAGCTGTCGAGGCGGGGCGCCCCGGCGGCCGCGCCCCTCTGGAGCGCGCGCGCCGTCCTCGAGGCGCCGGACCTCGTTCTCGAGGTCCACCGCGAGAACGCCGCCGCCGGCGCCGACGTCCTGACGGCCGGGACGTTCCGGACCCAGCCGGGCCTCCTCGGGGAGGCGGCCCGGGAAGCCACGCGCCTCGCCGTCGCCCTGGCGCGCCGCGCGAGCGAGGCGAGGCCCGGGATCCTCGTCGCGGGCTCCGTCGCCCCCGTCGCGGACTGCTGGCGGCCCGACCTCGTGCCGGGCGACGCGGAGCTCGCGCGCCTCCACGCCCTCCACGCCGGCTCGCTCGCGGCGGCCGGCGTCGACTTCCTCCTCCTCGAGCCCTTCGGGACCGCGCGCGAGTGGCTCGCGGCCGCGCGCGCCGCGTCGGCGACGGGCCTCCCCGTCGTCGCCTGCGCCACGACGCGCGAGGACGGCGCGCTCCTCTCGGGCGAGCCTCTCGCCGGGGCGGCCCTCGCGCTCCTCGAGCTTTCCGACCCGCCGGTCGCCGTCGGCGTGAACTGCGTCGCCGCGCGGCGGCTCGGCGCGAGCCTCGCCCTCCTCGGTGCGGCCGCGCCCGGCGTGCCTCTCGCGGCCTTCGGGAACACGGGCCTCCCGCTCGACGAGGCGGCGGGCGCGTTCGCCGAGCCGATCGAGCCGGCGGCGTACGCGGCCGTCGCCGAGGGGTGGGTCGCCCTCGGCGCGCGGCTCGTCGGGGGCTGCTGCGGGACGCGGGCGGAGCACGTGGCCGCGCTCGCGGCGCGGCTCCACCCGGACAGGAGCCCGCGCGCCTAGGGGAAGTAGCCCCGGATCGTCTTGGCGCGGAGGCCCTGTTTTCCCATCCGCACCTCGACGAGCCGGAACTCGTCGTCCGTCTTCTTCGACTCCGTCAGGTAGCTCAGGAAGTACTGGGAGCGCACCTCGGCCTCGATCTTCCGGTAGATCTCCGGGAGCTCCCTGGCGCCGCCGATGAAGAACGTCTCGCCCCCCGTGTCCTCGGCGAGCTCCTTGAGGCGCCCCTTCAGCCCCATGTCGAAGAGGCCGAGGTCGAGGCCGATGACGAAGATCGGGACGCCCGCCGTCCTCGCGTAGCGCTTCAGCGTCGGCCAGTCCGTCGAGGAGTGGTTGTCCTTGCCGTCGGTCAGGACGACGAGCGCCTTCTTCCCGGCGAGCGGGCGGAACTGGTAGAGCCCGAGGATGATCGAGTCGTGGAAGGCGGTCGCGCCCCCGGCGCGCGTCTCCCCGATCGCCCGGATGAGGTCCGACCGGCGGGAGGTCATCGCGGCGAGGAGCGTCGGCCGCTCGCGGAACTCGATGACGAACCCCTTGTCCTTCTCGCCGACGAGGTTCGTCACGAACTCCGTCGCCGCCTGCTTGACGAGGGGCATCGACTTGTCCATCGAGCCCGAGCCGTCGATGACGAGGCCGAGGGCCATCGGGAGCGACTCGGCGAACTCGAAGGCCGAGAGGCTCTGGGGGGCCCCGTCCTCGAGAACGGTGAAGTCCTCCTTCGAGAGCCCCTTCGCGAAGCGTCCCGCCTCGTCGAAGACCGAGACGTTCAGCTCGACGAGGTTCACCTCCACGTTCGCCAGGAAGCGGCTGTCCCCCTTGAGCATCCGGAAGTCGGAGTACTCCTTCCCCTCCGTGTCCCACGCCGAGGCGCGCATGAGCGTCGCCTTCGCGATCTCGGCCTCCGCCACGGACGCCCGGTAGGGCGGCTTCGTCCACTCGGCCACCTTGCGGTCGTCGAGGAAGAGCTCGACCTTCTTCACCGTGGCCCCCGCGATCGACTGGACCGTCACCTTCACCTCGGAAGCGGTGCTCCCCTTCGGCTTCGGGAGGTCGAGGACCCGCACGGCGAGCTTCGCCTCCTTCTCGTTCAGCGCCCAGGCGTCGGCGTCGACGAAGTTGCCGAGCCGGTCGAAGCCGAGCGCGCGCAGGGTCTGCTTCCGCGGGATCGTGCCGAGGTCGATCTCGACGGTGAACGGGGGCCGGTTGCGGGCGAGGATGAGCTTGTCGCCGAGGTGGAACTCGACCCTCGTGATCGGGGCCTTCGCCTCGCACTCGATCCTGAGGAGCCCCACCGGCACCTCCCGCGAGGGCGGGAGGAAACGAAGGAGATCCGGCTCGCCCGCGGGCGCCGCGTCGCGGTTCGCCTCCTCGAGGAGGATCGCCGACGCCGTGATCGACCCGGCGTCCTCGGCCCGGAACTCCGACGTCATCTTCGGGACGGTGATCGTGACGGCCCGGAGGGCCATCGCCTTTCCGTTCGCGGCCTCGAGGCGCAGGTTCAGCGAGATCTCGCCGGCCGGAAGCGAGCGGAGGAACGAGGCCGTCAGCGGCTTGCCGAGGTCCGTGTCGCCGAGGTCGACGTCGACGGGCTCGCGAAAGGTGTCGACGACCTCCCCCGTCGCCCCCTTCGCCTCCCCGGCGACGAAGAACGCGTAGACGCGCGGGGCGAGGTTCGCCTTCTCCCTCAGGTCGGAGCGGGAGAACGTGAGCGTGAAGCGGACGACCGTCTTCCCGGCGCTCGCCCCGAGGAACTGCTCGCGCAGCTCGAGCGGGATCGAGACGCCGAGGGCGGAGCCGGACGTCCCCTGGACGGCCTGGGCCGGCTGCGCGGACAGGGGGGCCGACAGGGCGGCGGCGAGGACGACGAGAAGCGAACAGACGACACGTCGCACGGAGAGGACCTCCCGGGGAGTCTTACGCAAGAATCGGGCTGGCGGGTGCGGTATCGGGGACCTCCGGAACGGACACCCTTCCGTCCCGCTCGGCGATCCGGAGGCCGAAGAACTCCTCGACGGCCGAAAGGAACG
>CALMDF010000386.1 GCA_937864895.1 uncultured Holophagales bacterium
TACGCTTCCGCCCTCGTGGCGATGACGAGGTGACCTCGCCGCGCCTCAGAACTCCCGCGTCACCGAAACGAAGAAGCCCGAGCGGCCCTCCTCGACGACCCCGTCGACGGTCTTCTCGAGACCGAAGTTCCGCGACGCGGAGAACTCCATCGAGAGGTTCCAGGGAAGGCCCGTCGTGAAGCCGGCCGTGAGCGCCGGGAACGAACCGGTCCGCGTCTCGTGCCCGTCCGCACCCCGGACCGGCACGTCCGCCCACGCGAGCGACCCGCGCAGCTGCAGGTAGAGGAAGAAGAAGACCTCGTAGCGGACCTCGAGGTCGACCGTCAGGTAGCGGGACGTCACGATCTCGTCGACGCCCGCCGCGGGAAGGACGACGCGGGAGAGCGTCTCGAAGTCGCCCCACGTCGAACCGCTCCCGAGCCGGAAGGCGGAGAATCGGTCGAGGTCCGAGCCGACCCCGGCGTGCGCCGACGCGACGAGCGTGGACCGTTCCGAGAGGCCCGGCACCCCCGTCGCGAGGACCCCGAAGCCGCTCGCCGCGAGCCAGCTGCGGCCGGTGGTCACGAGCCCCTCGGACGGAAGGCCCCAGGGCTCCCACTCCGTCCGCCGGCCCCACACTCCGTCGAGGCCCGCCGACCAGCCCCGGTGTGGCAGCTCGACGAGGTTTCTCTCGAGGAGGTCGGCCCGCGCGCGGAGGTGCCCCCTCGCCTCGAACGTCTTCGTCGGCAGGACGAAGGCCGGGTCGGTGTGGTCGCCCTCGTCGAACCAGAGGTTCCCCGTCTCGAGCGTCAGGGCGACGTCGAGAGCGTTGTCGACGGCCGGGCCGATGCGCGAGTGGGCGGCGACGCCGATGCCGATCCGCGCCTGGTTCCACTCCAGCTCTTCGCTGCGCAGCCGCTCGCCCTGCACGTACTCCGACCGCGCCCAAGGGAGGATGAGGCTGTCGAACGTCGTGACCGTCGCGACGACCTTGTTCTCGGACACGGCGACGTCCCAGCGGACTTCGTTCGCGAGCCCCGCGACGATCGCCCGGAGCCGGCTCCCGCCCTCCTCGGGAGCCCGCCAGAAGTAGGCCCCGCCCGACGGCCCGAGCTCGAGACCATCGGGGCCGTCGGGGAGGAGGACGGCCCCGAGGTTGAGGTAGGTGATGTGGCTTCGGTCGCGTCTCGGCGCGCGAACCTCGTGCCCGAAGACGGTGCCGACCGCGGCCTGGCCGGCGCGGGGAGTCCGGTAGTCGTCGGCCCGGGCGGCGACGGCCGGGGCGAGGAGGACGAGGGCCGCGAAGGCCAGGGAGACCGCCGGGGGCCGGGTCGTGGACATCTGCCCCTCCCTTGCTGGCGCCGTGACGATCCGGATGGGGACGTTTTCACGCCATCGTAGGCCTCTCAGCGGGGGATTCCGGCGCCGCGCCGGTAGCGGCCCGGGGTCACGCGGGGCCGCGCGACATCGCGGATGCGGCCCTCGGAACGGGCGTCGACGACACCCCCCATTCCCTCCACGTGCCCGAGGAGGGCGGTGTACTCGAAGGCGTCTCCGAGGGGCTCCACGTCCTCGACGAAGACGTCGAGCGACCCGAGGAAGAACGCGACGACCTCGTTCATCGTGAAGGTGTACCTGCCGTCCGGATCGAGTGGCGCGTCCCCGACGCGGATGCTCGCGAGGTCGACCCGGTCGAACGGAGGCCTCGAGGAATCGTAGTCGAAGCGCAGGCCGGAGACGTGCGGGAAGAACGCGTCCTCGGGGCCGGGCCCGGAGACGCCGATCTCGAGGGTCGACACGAGCGCCTCGGCCGACAGCCGGCACCTCACGAGACGGAAGCCGAAGCCGGTCGCCTCGTCGAACCCGTAGCTGACGACGCGGAAGAGGTCGGCCGGGACGAGCGGTCCGCGCGAGATTCCTTCGCTCAGGAAGCCGGTGCTCGTGAAGGCCGCGTCGGTGGCGCCCGCGGCCCGGAACGCGTCGGCGACGAGGTTGCCGGCCGGGGCGTCCCGGAAGGGCCCGGTCCCCCGCGGGAGCATCGGGAGGTCGCGACGGGCCGCGCCGACCTCGCGCGAGAAGAGACCGTCTCCGTACGAGCCCTCGATGCCCGCCTTCAGCTCCTCGACCATGGCGGCGACGGACGGCTCGGCCGGCACGTCCCCGTCCACCGGGAGGAGCTCGTAGCCGGCGAGAGAGACGATTCCACGGTCCACCTTCAGGACGAGGCGCCCGACGTGGGCGAGGTGGGGTCCGGGCTGGAGGACGAGGACGTCGCGGCCGGAAGGCGAGCGAACCACGGCCGGTTCCTCGAGGAGGACGTGGTCGTGCCCGCCGAAGATGACGTCGATCCCGTCGACGCTTTCCGCGAGGGCCAGGTCCCGGGCGAGGCCGACGTGCGAGAGGAGGACAACGACCTCGGCCCCCGCCGCGCGGAGCTCGGCGGCCTGGGCCCGGGCCACGGAGACGAGGTCGGGGTCGAGGGTCACCGGGTCGGCCATGCAGAGAGGGTCGTCGGGGACGGTCAGACCGAAGACCCCGACCTTCACGCCGCCCGCGTCCTCGAGGAGCGACGGCCTGACGAGGGAGTCGAGCCCCGCCACGGTGAGGTTCCCCGCGTTCGCCGAGAGAAGCGGGACCGTCCCCTCGTCGAAGGCCGTCGCCAGGATTCCTGCCAGGCCGAACGGGCCCGGGTCGAACTCGTGGTTGCCGACGGTCATCGCGTCGAAGCCCATCGAGACCATCCATTTCAGCTCGGGAACGCCGAAGTACACATTGAAGAAGAGGTCGCCCTGGAGGACGTCCCCGGAGTGCAGGAGGAGGGCGGAGGGGTCCTTGGCGCGGGCCCGGCCGAGAACGGTCGTGGCCTTCGCAAGACCCCCGACCGTCCCCGACAGGCTCGCGTCGCGCGGGCCCGTGGCGTCGAGGTGGGAGTGCGTGTCGGTGAGGTGGAGGATCGTCACGGTCCGTCCGGCGGCGTGGAGCGGAAGGGTGAAGGCGATGCCGACACAGAGGGTCAGGGCGAATCGGGCGAGGCGTTTCATCGGGGTTCTCCTTCTTGCGCCTCGGCTGGGCGCACGGGTTCGAGGCGGAGGACGAGCTCCTTGCGAGGGAGCGACCGGGCCCGGTCGGAGGCGGAGTCGATCGCGAAACCGGCGATGCCCACGACTCCGGTGACGATGGCCGCGGCGAGGGTGGCGTCCACGCATTCGGTGTAGTTGATGGCCTCGCAGCCAGAGCTCGCCAGACCCGACAGGATCGTCACGCCGAGGATGACGTCCCAGGGGCTGTGAGGCAGGTCGCGGGTGCGGTCGAGGACGACCTCCCGGGTCTCGTAGCCCTCCAGTTCCACCCGGACGACGGCGGGCGTCCTCTCGCGGCGGATGCGAAGGGTTCCCGGGGTGACGGCCGAGGCGGGTCCGCACGTCGCCAGGGCTCCCGGCGGGTCGGTGAAGACCTCGAGCTCGTCGTGGGAAGGGAGGGTGACCGACGCACACCCCGTGGAGAGGAGCGCCGCGGCGAGAAGGGCGGCGACGGGGAGGACTGTCCGGTCCATGGCGGCCTCCTTGGGGGTGCTCTCCCCCTGGGACCGCAACTGGGGTGCCGCTCCCGCCCGAGGGGACCCCGCGGCGGCGAACGAAGCGCAAGTGACTCTGTCTGAGTGATTCTGAAACGGATCAGCCCCGGAGCGGAGGATTTCGCTCCGGGGCTGATCTCACCTTTCGGCGAGCCTCCATCGCCGAAGGGCGGGGGTCCGGGAGACCGGCCCCCTCCCCCCCGCCGCGGCCTCTCTCAGCCCGCGGACCCCATCGCCGCCATCCGCATCGCCATCTCCTCGGGGGAAACGTCCTCGATGTGCGTGGCGAACGCCCACTGGTGGCCGAAGGGGTCGGTCACCTTGGCGAAGCGGTCCCCCCAGAACT
>CALMDF010000387.1 GCA_937864895.1 uncultured Holophagales bacterium
CAGGTCTTGATTTTCTATTCTGCTTCAGCAGAATAGAAAATCAAGACCTGACCCCCTCCTCTCTACTTCGCCACCGCCGTCAGGTCGAGGACGCATCCCGCGAGTCCCTCGGGGGGCACGTCGCAGGCCGGCGAAGCGAAGGCGTGGCCGGCCGGCGGCTGGGCGCCCCAGACCTCGTATCGACCCGGCACCGGAACGCGGATCGCGAAGCGCCCGCTGGCGGCGTCGACGAGGCCGTCGCCGAAGTCCCGGTTGGCCCGGGAGAGGGCGAGGATCCTTTCCACGACAGGCGCTCCGTTCGCGACGACCGTTCCCGGCACGAGGATCCCGTCGCAGGCGAGCCGGACGCGGGCGGTCGCGCCGTCCTCGACGGTCGCGGAGGCCGAGGCGTTCATGACCCCGCCCATTCCGCCCTGGTTCCGCCCGGCCGCGTCGCGGTGGCTCCAGGCACGGGTGAAGGTCCAGCGTCCCGGCTCGGCGTTCTCGACGACGAAGCGGCCGTCGGCGCCGACCTCTAGGGCGTTCGCGCTCGAGTGCCGGCGCGCTTCCGACCCGAACCAGACGGACGTTCGCGCGAGCTCGGCGGGCGTGCCGCAGACGAGCCCCTCGATCCGGCCTCCGCGCCGGAGGTCCAGCTCGACGGCGGTCGCGTCAGGCGAGGGGTCGACGTGCCCAAGCGCGTAACCCGCTGCCTTCGCGAGGAGCCGCACGGTTCCCTTTTCCGGCAGTCCGCTCAGCTCGAACGACCCTTCCGCGTCGCTCGTCGCACCGGTCCCGTCGCGGAAACGGGGCGCGACCTCCCACTCGGCCGTCACCTCCGCCCCCGCCACGGGCGTCCCCCGCTCGGCCTCGACGACCCTTCCTGGGAGCGTGCGGCCCCTGTCGAGAGTCAGCGCGCCGAGGTCGAGCTCGCGCGTCTCCCCGAGCTTCGCGAGGCCCTCGAGCTCCTTTCGCGTCGAGAGGTACCCGCGCGCGCGGACGACGAGGGTCCCCTCCGACCGGCGAAGCCGGTGGAACGTGAAGACGCCCGTCGTGTCCGTCCGGATCGGGCCGGGCTGGCTCTGCTGCGCGGTGGTGACGCCCCGGTCGTCCGTTCGGAACCAGGTGACGATCACGCCGGCTCCCTCGACGGGCTTCCCGTCCGCGTCGACGACGCGGCCCGTGATCCGCTGCGCCCTCTCGAGGACGACCTGGAGCGACGTCTCGCCGCCGAGCCGGCCGCGCGAGTCCTCGTGCCCCTCGGCCTTCGCCTGCCAGGCGAGGATTCCGTCGAGCGGCACGCCGACGATCCGGAACCCGCCGTCGCTGCTGCTTCTCGCGGTGAGCCGCGGGCGGGGCGTGCCGTCGAACGGTCCGCCGGCGGTCGTGACGGCGACCTCCGCTCCCGCCACGACCATCCCGAGGTCGTCGCGGACGCTTCCCGCAAGCGACCGCCCGGCCTGGAGCGGCACGTCCACCGAGAGCCTCGCTGCGGCGGAGAGCGTCACGCCCTTCTCGTCGGAGGAGATCCCCGGTCCGTTCCATGCGAGGACCCAGCGGCCCGGCGCGAGCCTTTCGAAGACGGCCCGGGAACGCTCGGGCCTCCGGGCCAGGACGAGTCTCTTCTCGACAGCTTCCGCGCGCGCGCCCGCGCTCTCGGCCGGGAGGGCAGGGGTCAGCGTGACGACGAGCGGCTCCTCGACGCGTTCGCTCGGCGAGAGGAACGAGACGGCGATCGTCCCAGTCGAGGTGTCCGGGGTGGGTGTCGCGGCCGTGCTCGGCCCCGCGACGGGGCCGTCGGCCGCGAGGGCGCGGGCTGCGAGGCACGCGCCCAGGAAGAGGACGGGAACGAGCCGTCGTGAGAGGGGCCTGGCGGGCATGCTCACTCCTAAGCTGGCGGTCGGGGTCGTACCCCCGTGTTACGGAAACCGCCCCCCGTGCGTCGCTCGCTGGCAGGGCACGGCGCACGGCGACGGCGCGTGCGGTTCTACTGCCCGCTCGGCGTCAGCTCGACCCGGCACCCCTCGAGGCCGCCGGGCGGAACCTCGCACGAGGCGGCGGACGTCGTCGCGCCGCCTCGGGCCGAGAGGAGCCAGAGGCCGGGCGAGGGGACCCGGGTCGAGAAGCTCCCGGCCGCGTCGGTGAGGGCGTCGGTGGCCGGCGACCCTCCGAGCGAGAAGGCGACGATCTCCGACGTCACGGGGCGCCCACCGCGCGTGACGACGCCGGAGAGGGGGAGGCCCTCGCAGCCGAGAGTGAATTGCGAGGTCTCGCCCTCCTTCACCTCGACGGAGGCGCGGACCTGCCCGCTCCAGTCGAAGGTCGAGCCGGGCTGCGCGGGGTCGCGGAAGCGCCAGCTCCTCGCGAACGTCACCGGCCCCGGCTCGGTGTTCTCGAGCTCGAAGCGTCCGGAGGCTTCGACACGGACGATGTTCTGGTTCGAGATGCCTCCGCCGGGGCCGTACCAGATCGCCATGTGCGAGAACTCCCACGCCGTCCCGCAGGCCCGCCCCTGGACGCGGCCGCCGCGTCCGAGGAGGACGTCGACGGATTCGGTCTCCGGGGCTACCCTCACCGTCTTCGTCGCGAAGCCCTCTTTGCGCACCGTCAGCGTCACCTCGGGGCCGGGGAGGATCCCGTCGATCCGGAACGTTCCGTCGGGGTCCGTGAAGCCCCGCTCGGTTCCCATCGACCCGCCGACGCCCTTCCGCCAGACCGCCTCGAGTCGCGCCCCCTCGACCGCGGCGCCGCCGTCCGCCCTTGCGACGCGGCCGGTCAGCATCCTCCCCTTGCGCAGGACGGGGTCGCCGAGGTCGGGCTCTCCGGGCTCGGCGTGGTCGCCGAGCGGCTCCAGGACGCGGGCCTCCGGAAGGGTACCGGCCTGGGACGGCGCGACCTGGACGGCGAAGGGGAGGTGGCGAAAGAACGAGAACGTGCCGTCCTCGCGCGATACGACCTGCTCGCGGTGGCCCTCGACGCTCGTGTGGCGCCGCTCGTGGCCTTCGGCGTCCGTCGTGACCGTGCTCTTCGTGTAGGAGACCTCGAGAGGCGCGTCGGCGACCGGGAGCCCCTCTTCGTCGACGAGGCGTCCGGTCACGCGCTGCGCGCGCACGAGGACGACCTCGAGGCGCGTCTCGCCGCCGAGCGACCCGCGGGCGTCTTCGTGCTCCGGCGAGGTCACGTCCCACGCGAAGGTCTCGTCGAGGGGAAGTCCGTTGACGGAGAAGCCGCCGTCGCTGCCGCTCCGCGCGCTCCGGTCGGTGCCGAGGGGCCTTCCCGTCAGGCCGCCCCCCGTGCGGAGCCGCACGCGAGCCCCGGAGACGACGAGCCCGAGGTCGTCGCGGACCGCGCCCTCGACCGACCGGCCCGGCAAGAGCGTGACCGTCCCGGCCTCGGTCCGAGCCTCGCCGACCCGCACCACCTTCGTGCCCGCGGCGAGCCCCGGCCCTTCCCACCAGAGGACCCAGTCGCCGGGCGGGACGTCGTCGAGGACGACGGCGTTCTGTGCCGGGCGCGGCTCGACCGTCGCCGTGCGCTCGGCGAGGAGCCGCCCCTTCGTTCCCGCCACGGGGTCGACCGTCTCCTTCAGCGAGACCGCCAGCGTCCCGCCCCGCCTCTCGTCGATCGCGAGAAACGAGACGCGAACCGACCCCTTCGCTTTCAGCGTCGCCTCGACCGCCGCCGCCTCCGGAGCGACCGTCACGTCGGCCGCTTCGAACGACCGGGCCGTCAGGCGCAGTCCGACCGCCTCAACCCCCGCCGGTACCTCCGCGACGAACCCTTCCTTCTCCGCCCGCACCGCCACCTTCGAGCACACCGGAAGGAGGAACGCCTCGAAGTCCTTCACCGGCCGCCCGATCCGGTCGACGACCTTCACCGAGACGCTCCGCGTCGCCACCGGCTCCGCCGAGTCCGCCCCCAGCGCGACGAACAGCACCAGGAACGGGGTCAGGAACGGGGCCCGGAATGGGGTCGCCGGGAATGGGGTCACGCCGGGAATGGGGTCAGGTCAAGAATGGTGTATTGTTTGGTGCGTCTGTTCGACGGCGGGGGCGGTTCGATCACGGCTTCTCCTGTGCGGGGACGGGCCGGAGGTCGAGGATGCACCCGTCGAGACCGCCTGCCGGGACGTTGCAGGCGACGGGGGCCCACTTCATCCCGGCAGGCGGGTAATCGCCGGTGAAGGGCTCGTAAGGGCCGGGGACGGGGACGAACAGGGAGAAGCCGCCGGAGTCGTCGGTCATCGCGTCCGGCTCGGTTCCTCCCGGTCCGTTGAAGGTCACCGCCTTCCCGGCAAGCGGCGTTCCCTCCCGGAGAAGGATTCCGGACAGCCGGATGCCGTCGCAGCCGAGGGCGATCGTCGAGGTCCGGCCCTCTTCGACGACGATCGTGGCCGTCGTCCCGCCGACCATGGCGCCGTAGGCCCCCGGCATGAGGGGGTTCTCGTAGACCCACGCCCGGGTGAAGGTCATGCTTCCGGTCTCGACGCCTGTGAAGACGAAACGGCCCGTGGCGTCGGGCTTCTGCGCGCCCTTGCGCGAGTTGACGTTCGGCTGGCTCGTCATCCAGATCTCCGAGCGGGAGAGCTCGAACGGACGGCCGCAGAGCCGCCCCTCGACGCGCCCGCCGCGACCGAGGACGACCTCGACGTCGTCGTCCGCCTCGCCGAGGTCGAGGTTTCGCGGCGCGTAGCCGTCCTTCCGGGCCGAGAGGGCCACGGGCTCCTTCGGTGCGATGCCCGAGACCTCGAAGCCCCCGTCCTCGACGGATACGGCCTCCTGCTCGTCGAGGACGATCGACCTCCCGTCCCTCCGCATGACCGTGGTCTTCATCGCTACGCCAGCGAGCGCGAGGCCCGAGTTCCCGTCGACGACCCGGCCTCGAATCGTCCGCCCGCGCTCGAGCCGGATCTCGCCGAGCGAGAGTTCCTTCGGCCATCCCGTGTCGGTGAGCGGCTCCAACGCCCGGGTCGCCTGGCGATACCCCTTCGCCCGGATCTCGACACGGGTCTTCGACGGCATCTCGCGGTGGAAGGAGAATCCGCCGTCGTCGGCGATCTCGATCTTCAAAGCGTGGTTCCGGCTCGAGCGATCGGTGACGTAGCGGACGACGATCTGCGCCTCCCTGAAAGGCAGGCCGTCGGGGTCGACGAGACGCCCGGAGACGTGCTGCGCCCGCTCGACGACGACCTCGAGCCGACTCTCGCCGCCGAGAATCCCGCTGGCCGCCATGTGGCCGGTCGAGCGGACGGTCCACGAGAGCGGCTCGCCGGCGGGCGCCCCGGCGATGACGAAGCCGCCGTCGTCCGCGGAGCGCACATCGTCGAAGTAGGGGTCGCCCTGGTCGAACGCTGCTCGCTCCGAGAGGAGAACCCGCGCCCCCGCGACCGGAGAGCCGAGGTCGTCCCGGACGGCCCCCTCCACGCTGATCCCGCGCCGCAGGGGAGGCGTCCCCGCGTCCACGGGCAGGGCGGCCACGGTGACCGCCTTCCTCCCGCTCGCCACGCTCGGCCCGTTCCACGAGAGCGCCCACGTCCCTGCCGGGACGTCGTCGAAAACCGCCTTCGTGCCCTTCGGACGCGGGGGAAGCGTCAGCTTCCGCTCGGCGATCGGCTTGCCGGGCCGGATCGCGCCGACGCCGGGGCCGGGGGCCAGGGCGACGACGAGCGAATCCTCCCGCTTCTCGTCGAGAGAGAGAAACGAGACGGTCACGGAACCGGTCGCCTTCAGTCGAACGACGAGCCCGGCGGCCCCCTCGGCGGGAACCTCGGCCTCGGCCGGGGCAAACCCGGGAGCCTGAAGCCGGAGGCGCGTCGTCCCGCCTTCGTTCGCCTTCGCCGGAAGGACGATTCGGAAGCCCTCGCCCTCGGCCCGGGTCGCCAGCTTCCCGCACGCCGGAAGGAGGCAGGCCGTCACGCCCGCGACGGGCCGGTCGAGTCGATCCACGACCCGAACGAGGACGGTGCGGGGGAGCGTGGCGGCCGGGTCGGCCGCGAAGGCCGGCGGGGAGCCGGCGACGAGGGGTGCGGCGGCGAGGAGGATCGACGCGAGGCGGCCCGTGCGGCTCATCGACCCCAGAGCTTACGCGTATCGCCCTTCGATGTACTCCGCGGTCCTCGGGTCGCCCGGGTTGAGGAAGAGGTCCTCCGTGCGTGCGTGCTCGACCATCCTCCCCATGAGCATGAAGATGCACTCGTCGCTCGCCCGCCGCGCCTGCGCCATGTTGTGCGTCACGATGACGATCGTGTAGCGCCCGGCCAGCTCGAACATGAGCTCCTCGATGGCCCTCGTCCCGCCGACGTCGAGGGCCGAGGCGGGCTCGTCCATCAGGATGACCTCGGGCTTGAGCGGGAGGAG
>CALMDF010000388.1 GCA_937864895.1 uncultured Holophagales bacterium
GTCAGGATGAAGCGGGTCCCCTTGTCGCCGAGCGACTCGCAGCGGATCGCGCCCCCCATCTGCTTCAGGAGCGCGGCGCTCTCCGGGAGCCCGACGCCGCTCTTCTCGGGGTCGCGCGCGTGGAACGACGGGAGGAAGATCCTGTCCTGGTCCGACGCGGGAACCGGGACACCGTTGTTCGTGACGACGAGGGCGACGTAGGGGTCCTTCACGAACGCCTCGACGACGATGAGGCGCCTCGTCCCGGAGGAGGCGTCGGGGTCCGCCTCGAAGCGGCGCGAGATCGCGTTCCGCGCGTTGCGCAGGAGGTTCACGAAGATCTCCGCCATCCGCGGCGCGTCCGCGAGGACTCGCGGGGCCGGCTCGTCCATGTCGTTCCGGACGCGGACCCTCGCCGTCTTCAGCATTCGCCCGAGGAGCTTCTGCGCGCGCTCGAGGACCTCGGAAGGGTCGACGGCCTCGAGCTTGAGCGGCGCCGTCGCGGCGAAGCGCTCCAGCTCCGTGACGACCTCGGAAAGGCGGAGGAGCCCCGAAAGGGCGTCGGCGATCTTCACCCGGATCGCCTCCCGCTCCGCCAGCGGCTCCTCGCTGCCGGACGTGAGGACCCTCTGCACGGACACGAGCGCCTCGGTGAGGTGGACGAGGAGCGGGCTCACCTCGCGCCCGAGCTCCATCCCGAGCTCCGCGATGGCCTCCTGCTTGCCGCTGTGGACCTGGACCTCGAGGGCGGCCGTGTTCACTCCCGCCTCCCTCACCGTCCAGACGACCTGCGCCAGCTTGCGGTCGGGACCGAACCGCCCCGCGGCCGAGACGCGGACCGCGACGCCGCCGGCGGGGTTCGTGGCGGTGAGCGAGACCTCCCGCGACGGGCGGCCGCGGAAGGCGTCCTCGAGGAGGCCCGCGAGCTGGCCCCTCTCGACGGCGTCGAAGAGCTCGATGACGCGGCGGCCCTCGAGGGCGGCGTTCTCCTCGCCGAAGAGCCGCCTCGCCATCGCGTTCGCGCTCCTCACGAGACCCGACGCGTCCGACAGGACGATGCCGAGCGGGAGCGCCTCGGCGAGGCTCGGGCCCCCACCGGACGGGGCGGGGGAGAGCGGCGCCTCGATCGGGCCCGTCGACTCCGACGACGGCCCGCCGCCGGCCGGGATCGGCTTCGTGACCGGAGAGGAGGGCGTCTTCGGGGGCGCGTCCTTCTTCATCACGACGGAGGCCGGCCCCATCCTGAGCGCGGGGAACGCCTGCGAGAGCCGGGCGCGCAGCTTCTCGTCGGTGATGTCCCCTTCGCCGCGGAGCGCGCGGTCGAGGAGGGAGTCGAGGTCGTCTTCGAGATTCGGGGGGCGTGCCACCAGACCCGTATTCTCACCCGAACCGCGGTGCTAGAGTCAGCCCGGATGCGCGATGTTCGTCTTCCCGAGTTCCCCTGCGTCGTCCCGGTCGAGATCCGTTTCCGCGACCTGGACGCCATGGGGCACGTGAACAGCGCGGTCTACCTCACCTACTTCGAGCAGGCCCGCCTCGCCTTCTGGATGGCCCTGCACCCGGGCGGGACCCCGGGCGAGGCGATCGAGCCCGCCCGGATCGGGTTCGTCGTGGCCCGCTCCGAGTGCGACTACGCCTCCCCGGCGCGGCTCGGCGAGAGGCTCCTCGTCGGCTGCCGCGCGGGGGACTTCGGGACGGCGTCGTTCGTCTTCGACTACCGGATCGTGGCCGCCGGGGGGGCCGTCGACGGCGAGGTGCGGCTCGTCGCGTCGGGCCGGACCGTCCAGGTGACCTGGGACTGGGCGGCGGGGAAGAAGGTCCCCGTTTCCGACGACCTGAAGAAGCGGATCGAGGCTTTCCAGGCGGCGCCCCCCAAGGGACCGTCGCGGCCCTCGCACCCGGGGCACCCGGCGTACCCGGTCACTGGATCCTGACGCGCCCCCCGAAGCCCTCGTCGTACCCGTGGTAGTAGTCGAGCGTCTCCTCGGGCCACCGCCAGCACCAGTAGCCGTCTCCCGAGTCGAAGTCGACGAGCCAGGGGCCCTTCACCTCGATCCCGAGCTCCTCCATCTCGCGCGCCCACGAGACGAGGATTCCCCGCGCCTCGGGACCGTCCGGAGCGGTCCCTTCCGACTCCAGGGCCTCGATCTTCCCGAGCGCGCGCCGGGTCCGCTCCCTCACCGCGGGGAGGAGCTTGCGGGCCTCCTCGAACGTGAACGTCCTCTTCACGAACCGATCCTAACCCGGGGACGGCGGCCGTGATCCCGGCCCTCCTCGCCTACGGCCTCGCCGTCCTCCTCGTCGGCGTCTTCGCCGCCCGGCGAGCGTCACGCTCCCCCGACGCGTTCCTCCTCGGGGACCGGTCGTTCGGTCTTCTCGCCACGTGGGCGGCCCTCACGTCGACGACGATCGGCGGGTCGACGACCCTCGTCCTCGCGGCGCTCGTCGCCTCGCGGGGCCTCCCCGGCGCCTGGCTCGACCTCTCCGGCGCGCTCGGCCTCCTCGCGCTCGGGATCTTCCTCGCCCGGCGGATCCGCGAAACCGGCGAGGTCACCCTCGCCGCGGTCGTCGGACGCTTCTACGGCGAGCGCGTGCGGCGGGTGGCGGCGACCCTCGTCGTCCTCGCGGAGGTCGTCTGGTTCGCGCTCCTCGCCCAGGCGACGGAGACGGTCGTGACGGCGCTGACCGACTGGGACGGGACGACGGTCCTCGTCGCGACGGCCGCTCTCTTCATCGCCTACACGTCGCTCGGCGGCCAGCGCGCCGTCGTCAGGACCGACCTCCTGCAGCTCGGCCTGATGGTCGCCGGCATCGTCGGCGTGGCGCTCCCTCTCGCTCTCGCCTCCCTCGCGCGGACCGGCTGGCCCCGGGAGCTCCTTTCGTTCCCGGTCGGCGCGCGGTTCGGCTGGGCCGACGCCGGGGCGCTCCTCGTCCTCGTGGGCCTGCCGCACGCCGTCGGGAGCGACGTCTGGGCCAAGCTCCTCTCGGCCCGGGACGCCGCGACGGCCCGGCGAGCCGCCCTCGGGGCCGCGGCGGCGAAGCTCGTCTTCGGCGCGGCCGTCGTCGTCATCGCTCTCGCAGGGGTCGGCCTCGGGCTCGGCGGGGCCGCCCAGTCCCTGTTTCCCGCCACGGTCCGGGAGCTCGCGGGACCCCTCCTCTCGCCGCTCCTCCTCGTCGCCCTCGTGGCGACGATGCAGTCCTCGGCCGACTCCGTCCTTCTCTCGGCCGCCGCGGCGACCTCGCACGACCTCCTCGGCGGGGCGCCGGCCCGGACGTCGAGGCTCCTCGTCGTCTTCTACGGCGTCCTCGGTCTGCTGGTCGCGCTGGGCATGCGGGACGTGCTGGAGACGTTCCGGCTCGGGTACACGATCTTCGCGTCCGGCCTGATCCTGCCGACGCTCGTCGCGTTCGTCCCCGGCCTGGCCCTGAAGCCGCGCTACGCCGCCGCCGCGATGCTCGTCGGCGGGGCCGGGGCCGTCCTCGCGCGCATCTGGGGGCAAGGCCCGGACCCGGTCCTCGTCGGGACCGCCCTGAACGCGCTCGTCCTCCTTCCGGGGCTCTCGCGGCGCCCGGGGGGAGGGCCCGGGCTCAGCCGAGGCCGGTGATCCGGAAGGCCGCCGCCACGACGGCGCTCCGCGCGGCCTCGGAAGGCGTAAGGCCCGCCGGGGCCCCGGCAGCGTCCTCGGCATCCCCGGCCCCGTCCGCGACCGGCCCGGCGACCTCGGCGAGGAACGAGGCGTCGACGAGGATCACGATGGCCCGCGCGGCCGCTTCCGCGTCCGGGGCGGCGTGCCCGTTCGAGGAGGAGAGAAGGGGCCGGAGCCCCTCGGCGACCCAGCGAACCCTCTCGCCGGGCCCTTCCTCTGCCCTCCGGTCCGGCCCCGCGAGGGAGTCGAGGAGCGCGAGCCGGGCGAGGGCGGGGCGCTCGGCGCCCCGGGCGAAGAGGACCTCGACGACGCGGGTCACCGTTTCCGCCGGCTCCCCGGCCGGAAGGGCGGGAAGCGGGCCTCCCAGGGCGTTCGCCAGGACGGCCCGGTAGAGGCCGGCCTTGCTCCCGAAGTGGTAGTGGAGAGTCGCCACGTTCACGCCGGCACGGGCGGCGACGAGCCGGGTCGTCGCACCGACGAAACCGGCCCGGGCGAAGGCCTCCGCGGCGGCGCGGAGGATCTCCCGCCTGGTCTCTTCGGGGTTCCCGTCCCGCGGGCGTCCGACACCCTTCTTTTCCATCGCTCGCTTTCCGTCCGCGGGGCGCGTCCGGATTCCACGCGGCCGCCGGGCGCGTTCCGGCCGGGGGACTAAGATTCGGGCCGAACCCCGGAAAGGAGCTCTCGCGATGAGACGCGCCCCCCTCGCAGGCCTCGCCCTCCTCCTTCTCGGAGCCCGGGCCTCGGCCGACACGCCCGCGACGAAGCAGTGGGTCCTCGCCACGGCGAAGGCCACCGGTCGCGGAGGGGAGGAGTTCGTCAGCTCCCTCCGCGTCGTCAACCCCTTCTCCGGGACCGCGACGGTCGACCTGACCTACCTGGCCCAGTCCCCGCTCGTCCCGGCCCCGGAGCCCGCCGGCCTGGGCGACCTCGAGGCGGCCGGGGACAACGGCGCCGCCCCGAAGGTCAGGGTCGTCCTGGGACCCGGGGAGACTCTCGCGATCGAGGACGTGCTCGGAACGAGGTTCGCAGGGTCCCTCGCGCCCTTCGGCATCCCGGCCGGC
Source organism: uncultured Holophagales bacterium (assembly GCA_937864895.1). Taxonomy (GTDB): domain Bacteria; phylum Acidobacteriota; class Thermoanaerobaculia; order UBA5066; family UBA5066; genus UBA5066. The sequence goes on from CALMDF010000388.1 coordinate 4,688, forward strand.
GGGATCCGCGTCGACTCGGACGTTCCCGTCTCGGTCCTCTCCCGGACGTTCGTCGCCAACGCCGTGAGCGCGACGGGCGTTCGCGGCACGTTCGGCTTCTCCCTCCCCGCGCAGGCGCCCGCCGAGACGGTGTCGGCGGGCGAGACCGCGTGGCTCCCCTACGTCTCCTCCTCCCCGGTCGCGACGGAAGGATTCCGGACGAACCTGATCCTCCTGAACACCGGCGCGGCCACGGCGGTCGCGAGCGTCGCCCTCGTGAGGGGCGACGGGACGCCGGCGGCCCCCCCGCGCACCTACACCCTCGGGCGCGCCAGCGCCGCCCAGCAGACGGACCTCGGGGCCTCCTTCGGCGTGCCGGGGAGCGAGACGAACCTCCGCGTCGAGGTCACGGTGAAGAGCGGGGGCCCGGTCGCGATCGGAGCGTCGCTCATCGACAACGCGATCTCCTCGATCGCCTACGTCCCCCCGGTGAAGGTGGACGAGCCCGACGACGCCGCCTTCGGCTGGGTCGTCACGCGGGGCGACCCGACGCTCGCCTCCGCGGGCCGCCTCGACCTCCTCTCCGGGGTCCCGAACTTCATGAGCGGCCTCGTCGTCGTCGACTGCGCCGCTGGCTCCTTCGTCCACAGCTTCCTGGCCTGGGGCCCCGGCTCCGGTGTCCCGGCGACGAACACGACGTTCGCGGCAAGGCCCGGGGGCGGGTGGCTCTTCGAGGGGGCCTCCGCTGCGTCGGGGAGCTGGACGGGGACGATCTCCCCCTGGGTCGACGGGTCCCTCTTCGGGACGCTCGCCTTCACGACCCTCCCCTCGGCGCGGTGTCCGGCCGCCACGACGACCTACGAGTGGTCCGCCGCGAAGGCGGCGGGCTTCGAGGAGACCCCGTGAAGATCGCCCGCCCGTGGCGCGCCGCGCCCCTCCTCGCCCTGCTCCTCGCCGCGGGCTCCTGTGGCCGCGGGGGCGAGCAGACCCGGTTCCTGAACTTCGACCCGGAGAGCTCCCCGGCCGCCCTGGCCTCGGGCTGGTCGGGCTTCGAGAAGACCTCGACGGGCGACACGTTCGCCTGGGCCCAGGCCAGGGAAGCCCGGGTGAAGGTCGAGGCCCGCGGAAGCGAGGACCGTCTCGTCCGTTTCCGGGTCTGGCCGTTCCGGTGGGAGGGCGCGCCCCCCCAGACGGTGACCGTCCTCGTGAACGACGTCCGCCTCGAGACGCTCACCCTGGTCGACGGGCCCCAGGTCCTCTCGGTCACCTCGCCCGGGCCGGCCTGGAAGCGCGGGGAGAACTTCCTGACGTTCGAGCTCGGCTACGCCGAGGCGCCGAAAGACCGGATCCCGGGGGCGGGCGACAGCCGCACCCTGGCCGCCGCGTTCGACTGGGTCGAGATCGTCCCCGTCGCGGCGCCGGCGGTCCCGGCGGGCGGGTAGGCCGGGGGGGGCGGCCCGGAAAACGCGAACGGGCCGGGGGGACTCGCGTCCGCCCGGCCCGTGGGTTCTCTCCCGGAATGGAGGGCTAGAGGATCACGCCCTTGAGCGGGATCTTGATCTCCTTCTTCGCCGGGTCCGTCGTGGTCACGGTCACGACGCCGTCGAAGACGCCCTTCTTCACCTTGTCGTCCACCGAGATGATGACCTGCGCC
>CALMDF010000389.1 GCA_937864895.1 uncultured Holophagales bacterium
CGCCGAGCGTTCCGCGAGGCTGCGCCTCGACCCCGAGGGGAAGAAGGCGATCGTCCTCGCCGACGAGAAGCTCTCCTCGATCGACCTCGAGTCGGGAAAGGCGACGCCGGTCAAGGTCGCCGCCCGGATCGAGCTGAAGGCCGCGGAGGAGCGCGCCGAGCTCTTCGAGCACGCCTGGCGCCAGACGCAGAAGAAGTTCTACGTCGAGAACCTCCACGGCGTCGACTGGGCGGCGATGAAGACGGTCTACGCGCGCTTCCTCCCCCACGTCGAGAACAACCGCGACTTCGCCGAGCTGATCTCCGAGATGCAGGGCGAGCTGAACGCCTCGCACACCGGCGGCCGCTACCGCCCCACGCGGCCCGACGGCGACGCGACGGCCTCCCTCGGCTTCTTCCCCGACCCGGCCTGGAAGGGCGAGGGCGTGAAGATCCTCGAGGTCCTCGAGAAGGGCCCGCTCACGAAGGCGGGTACGAAGGTCGCCCCGGGCGTCGTCATCACCTCCATCGACGGCCTGGGCGTCGCGGCGGGCGCCAACTGGTACCCGGCCCTCAACCGCAAGGCCGGCACCCCGGTGCGCCTCGGCCTCCTCGACCCGAAGGACGGCAGGAAGTGGGAGGAGACGGTCGTTCCGATCTCCTGGCAGGACCAGGGCGCCCTCCTCTACCAGCGCTGGGTCCGCTCCCGCCGCGCCGAGGTGGACCGACTCTCGGGCGGCCGCATCGGCTACGCCCACATCCGCGGCATGAACGACGGCGCCTACCGCGAGATCTTCGAGGAGGTCTTCGGACGCTCCGTCGACAAGGAGGCGATCGTCCTCGACACGCGCTTCAACGGCGGAGGCAACCTGGTCGAACCGCTCACCATCTTCCTCTCCGGGCAGGTCTACTACCGCGCGGTCCCACGCGGCCAGCAGATCGGCGTGGAGCCCGGGATGCGCTGGACGAAGCCGTCGATCGTCGTCATGAACGAGGGCAACTACTCCGACGCCCACTGCTTCCCGGTCGCCTACAAGGCGCTCGGCCTCGGCGAGACGGTCGGCATGCAGGTTCCAGGCACCTGCACCTCCGTCTGGTGGGAGCGCCTCCAGGACCGCTCCCTCACCTTCGGCATCCCCCAGGTCGGCTACCTCGACCCCTCCGGCGACCTTACCGAGAACAAGCACCTCGACGCGGACCACGTCGTCGACAACGACCCCGCCCTGGAGGCGGGCGGCCGCGACGAGCAGCTCGAGAAGGCCGTCGCGGTGATGCTGACGAAGCTCCCGAAGCGCTGAAGCGATCGACTCCCGGGGGCGGGCCTCACCGGCCCGCCCCCGGGACCCAGTTCGCGACCACGGTGAGGGGCTGCCCGCCGGCGATCGCCTCGGGCACGATCGCGAGGAACCGCTTCCCGTCGGGCGTCACGACGAACCCCGACCAGGAGTGCCGGTCGCCGGAAACGAAGATGAGCTCGCGTCCGTCGCGGCTCCAGCGCGCCACCTGCGCCCCGTCGGAGGAGACACGGCGCCTCTCGCCGGGACCCGGGTAAGGCATCACGTAGACCTCGGACCGGCCCGATTCGTCCGAGTCGAACGACAGGAACCGGCCGTCGGGAGAGAGGTTCTGGCAGATCTGGAAGGCCCCGGGCACGGGGGCAAGCGGCTCCTCGCGATTGCTGACGAGGTCCCTCCGGTAGAGCCTTGGCTGCCCTTCCGGTGGGCGGCCTCGAGGGCCTGGCAGACGTCCCGCGCGACCCGGAGGGCCTGCGGAACGGGAATAGGGCCCTTCGCGAGGCGTTCGGCAAGCGACTGCCCCTCCAGGAGCTCCATGCCGAGGTACGGCACGCCCTCGTGGGAGCCGACGTCGAAGATCGAGCAGACCGCCGGGTGCGAGAGCCGGGAGATCGTCCTCGCTTCCCGCTCGAACCGTTCCCGCATCTCGTCGTCCGCCGCATTCTTCGCCGGGAGGACCTTGACGGCGACGTCGCGGCCGAGATGGGAGTCCCGCGCGCGATAGACCTCCTCCATCCCGCCCGCGCCGATGGGCGCGACGAGCTCGTACGGCCCGAGGCGGGAACCGGCGGCGAGGGTCATCAGCGGCTCGATTGCGGGGACGATAGCGACTTGATCTCAGAAACCGTACCGAACGCCGCCGCCGGGGGTGAGCCGACCTAAACCAGGGTATCGAGCGCCCGCCTGAGCGCGCGAACGTGCGCCGGGGTCGTTCCGCAGCAGCCTCCGAGGAGAGACACGCCCGCCGCGAGCAGCTCCGGGACGCGGGCCGCCATCGTCTCCGGCGACTCCGGGTAGACGAGGGCGCCGTTCGCGAGCGTGGGGAGGCCGGCGTTGGGACGGACGGCGACGGGAAGGGGGCCGTTCGCCCGGAGCTCCCGGACGATCCCCGCCATCGCCGCGCCGTCGCCGCAGTTGGCCCCGACCGCGTCGGCTCTGGCTGCCGCGAGGCGGGCGGCGGCCTGCTTCGGCGAGTTCCCCATGACCGTAAAGAAGCCGCGCCGCGTCGCCTCGAAGGACATCGTGGCGACGACGGGAAGGCGCGGGGCCGCGGCGCGGGCCGCGCGGACGGCGAGCTCGGCCTCGGCGAGGTCGGTCATCGTCTCGACGCAGAGGAGGTCGGCGCCGGCGGCGGCGAGCGCGGCGGCCTGCCGGGCGAAGCCGGCCTGGGCGACCGCGGGGTCGAGATCGCCGAGGGGCGCGAGGAGCTTGCCCGTCGGGCCGATGGAGCCCGACACGAACGCCCGGTCCCCCACCGCGCGCCTCACCGCGGCGACGGCGGCCCGGCAGATCTCCTCCAGGCGGTCCGAGAGGGAGTGGAGCGCGAGGCGCTCGGGGTTGGCGCCGAAGGTGTTCGTCGTGACGACCTCGGCCCCGG
>CALMDF010000390.1 GCA_937864895.1 uncultured Holophagales bacterium
CGGTCCCGAAGAGGAGGAGCGGCTTGATGCCGATCGACTGGTGGGCCCCGACGACAATGGCGGCCGAGGCGTCGAGCGGCCCGATGACCTCCATCATCTTGCAGTACGCCGTTGCGCTGAACCCGCTCCCGCCGTACTCCTCGGGAATCGACATCCCCATCGCCCCGAGGTCCCCGAGCCCCTTGACCACGTCGCGCGGGAAGAAGTGGTCCGCGTCGATCTTCTCGGAGTCGATGTTCTGGGCGTCGAAGTCGCGGTAGGCGTCGGCGAACGCCGTGACGAGCTCCTTCGTGTCCTCCGGGATCTCCGGGAAGGGGAACACGAGCGATTCGTCGAAGCGCCCCTGGTAGAGAGCCTTCAGGAACGACGGGGCCTCGGTCTCGGTCTTGACGGTCTTGTCGGTCTTCACGGTCGACATGGCTACTCCCTCCCGAAGAACGTTCTCCCCTGCTTCGCCAGGTCGGCGAGGAGCGGGGCGGGTTTGAAGCGGGGGCCCTTCTCGGCGGCGAGGCGGGAGAGGGCGTCGGCGACGGCGGCGGCACCGCGCGTGTCGGCGTGGGCACAGAGCCCGCCCCGGAACGGCGGGAACCCGATCCCGAAGATCATCGCGAGGTCGAGCTTGTCCGGCCCTGGCACGATTCCCTCGGCGAGACAGTACGCCGCCTCGTTGACCATCGGGTAGATCAATCTCGCCTCGAGGGCCTCAGGCGAGACCGCCAGCGAGCCGGGCGAGGCGACGCCGAGGTCGGCGTAGGCCTGGGGGTCCGGGCCTACGCGCCTGTCGCCCTCGTAGCGGTAGAAGCCCTTCTTCGTCTTCCGGCCGAGTCGGCTGCCCGTGACGAGCTTCCCGAAAGCCGGGTCGATCGGCATCCGCTCCGGCCAGGCCGCCGAAAGGGTCTCGGCCCCCTTCGCCGCGACGTCGATCCCGACGTCGTCGAGAAGCTCGATCGGCCCGACCGGCATCCCGAACGCCCGCATCCCCCTGTCGATGGCCTCCATCGAGACCCCCTCGAGGAGGAGTCTCACCGCCTCGCCGAGGTAGGGCGAGAGGATCCGGTTCACTAGGAAGCCCGGCGCGTCCTTCACGACGACCGGCGTCTTCCCCATCTTCTTCGCGAGCTCGAAGATCGTCGCCGTCACCTCGGGCGCGGTCTTCTCGCCGAAGATCACCTCGACGAGCGGCATCTTGTGAACAGGGTTGAAGAAGTGCATCCCGACGACCCGCTCGGGACGGGACGCGGCTTTCGCGATCTCGGTGATCGGCAGGGTCGAGGTGTTCGAGGCGAAGATCGACTCCGGCGGCGCGACCGCTTCCCACTCCTTCAGGACCGCCTGTTTGACGGCGAGCTTCTCGAGGACGGCCTCGATCGTGACGTCGCAGCCGGAGAACCCGTCCCAGCCGAGCCCGCCCGAGAGGAGCGACATCTTCGCGGCGAATTCCGTCCGGGTCATCCTCCGCTTCTTCAGCCTCTCCTGCCAGATCTTCGCGGCCTGCGCGTAGCCCGCCGCGAGCGCCTCGTGGCGGATGTCCTTCATCCGCACGGGCCAGCCCTTGTCGGCGGCGAGCTGGGCGATCCCGCCCCCCATCGCGCCGGCGCCGAGAACGCCCACCCGCTTCACGGCGAGCGGTGCAACCCCGGGCGCGACGCCTGTTTCCTTCCTGACCGCCTCCATCCTGAAGAAGAGGTTCACGAGGGACTTCATCGCGGGCGTTCCGACGAGCCGGCCCACCCCCTCGACCTCCAGCTCCAGCGCCGCGGCGAGCGGGCGGCCGAAGCCCTTCTCGATCGCCTTCAGCGCCTCGAGCGGGGCCGGGTAGTTCCCGTGGGTCTCCTTCATCACCGAGGCGCGTGCCTTCCTGAAGACGACTGGCCGGGCAACCCCTTCGAGGATCCTGTCCATCGCCTTCGCGGGCGCCACGCGGAGCGGCCCGCCGTCCGGAGCCGCGTTCGCGCGCTTCGCCGTCCCGAACTTCCCCCGGGCGAACTTCCTGGCCGCTTCGAGGAGGATCGGGGCCGGGACGAGCTCGTCGAAGAGACACATCTTCCTCGCCAGCTTCGAGTCGACGACCTTCCCCGCGAGGATGACGTCGAGCGCCGCGGCGAGCCCGACGACGCGCGGCAGGCGCGTCGTCCCGCCCCAGGCGGGAAGGATCCCGAGCTTGATCTCGGGGAGGCCGATCTGAGTCCTCTTCGAGTCGGACGCGAGCCTCCAGTCCATCGCGAGGACCGTTTCGCAGCCGCCCCCGACGCAGGCCCCTTCGATCGCCGCGACCGTCGGGAACGGCAGGTTCGCCAGCTTCCCGAAGATCGCCTGCCCCCGGCGGACGCCGTTCGCGATGGCCGCCGGGTCCGAGGCCTTCGCGATCTCGTTCACGTCGGCCCCGGCGATGAAGATGTCGGGCTTGCCGGAGACGAGAAGCAGGGCCTTCACGTCGCCTCTCTTCGCGAGGCCGTCGAGGACGCCCTCCAGCTCGGCCATCACGGGCGTGGAGTATTTGTTCGCCTTCTCGCCCGGACAGTCGAACGTCAGGACGGCGAGTCCGTCGGGCTCGACGTCGAGACGGAAGTTCTTCGCCGCATCCGTGCTCATCACGCCGCTCCTTCGAGGACGATCGAGGCGCCCTGGCCGCCGCCGATGCAGAGGGTCGCGACGCCGTGGGAGACCTTCCGCCGACGCATCTCCATGAGGAGAGTCAGGACGAGGCGGGTCGCCGATGCGCCGACGGGGTGACCGAGGGCGATCGCGCCGCCGTTCGGGTTAAGGACCTCCGGGTCGACCGGGCCGAGCGCCGGATCCTTCTCGAACGCCTGGAGGTTCGCGAGGACCTGCGCCGCGAACGCCTCGTTCAGCTCGAGGAGGCCGACCTTCGAGAACGGCACGCCCGCGTGCCTCAGGGCGACCGGCGTCGAACGCGACGGCCCCAGCCCCATCCGCTCCGGTTCGAGCCCCGCGAAGCCCCAGCCGGCGATCCGGCCGAGGACGGAGAGCTTGCGCCTCGCGACGAACTCTTCGGAAGCGACGACGACCGCGGCCGCGCCGTCGGTGATCTGCGAGGAGTTCCCGGCGGTCACCGAGCCGTAGGCCCGGTCGAAGAACGGCTTCAGCTTCGCGAGGGCCTCCATCGTCTGGCCCTCGCGAACCCCGTTGTCGAGCGTGGCGACCTTGTCGAACGCGGGCGGAACCGGCACCGGGACGATCTCCTCGGCGAGGCGCTCGCGCGCCGCGAGGGCACGGAGGTGCGACCGGAGGGAGAAGGCGTCCTGCTCGTCGCGCGAGATGCGGCCCTCCTTCGCGAGGAGCTCCGCGGTCTCGCCCATGTTCAGGCCGCAGACCGGGTCGGTGAGACCCAGCTTCAGGCCGATGACCGGGTTCAGGAGCTGGCTCCAGGGCATCTTCCTGAAGGCCGCGACCTTCGCTCCCGTCGTTCGCGCCATCCCGATCTCCGTCAGGATCGCCTTCACGTTCTCGCGGTAGATGAACGGGATGAGCGACATGTTCTCGGCGCCCCCGGCGAGGACGACGTCGGCCTCCCCGGTCTGGATCAACCGTGCGGCCTGGACGATCGACTCGATCCCGGAGGCGCAATTGCGCGAGACCGAGTGTGCGGGCTTCTCTTTCGGCACCCCCGCGCGGAGGGCGATGACGCGCCCGATGTTCGCGGCGTCGGGAGGCGTCGCGATGTTCCCGAAGACGGCCTGGTCGATCTCCCCCGGCTCCACGCCCGACCGGGCCATCGCCTCTACGGCGGCGGCGCGCCCGAGGTCGGTGGCGGGGACGGCCTTGAGGTCGGTCCCGGCCTTCACGAACGGCGTCCGGGCTCCGTTGAGGATGTAGGCGGCTCGCGTCAACTCGTCGTCCTCCTGTGGCGGGGAGCCCGCCGGTCCGTCAGTGTCTTCTCGCAGGCGAGGAAGCCCAGGAGGAGCGTCCCCACGAGCTTCTCCGCGTCGGCCACGGGCTTGGACTCCCCGGAGAGGAGCCATTCCGAGAGGATCTCGTCGGCCGCGCCGAAGAGGATCCGCACCGCGACGCGGGGCTCGAGGTCGGCCCGCAGCTCGCCCGCGGCGATCCCTTCCTTCAGCACGCCGTCCAGGAGCCGGAAGTACTCGGAGAGCTTGCTCCGCGAGAAACGTTCGACGAGCCGGGCGCTCCGGCGCAGCTCGATCTGGAAGACCGAGGCGAGGTCGCGGTCCTGGCCGATGAAGGAGAGGTGCCGGCCGACGAGCCTCTTCAGCTTGTCGGACGCGGTCCCCTCGGCGCCCCGGATCGCCCGCGCTTCGGCGAGCACCTCGTCCATCGTCTCGTCGAAGACGCACCCGAGGAGGTCTTCCTTGTTCCGGAAGTAGAGGTAGACGGTTCCTTCGGCGACGCCCGCCTCGGCCGCGATCTCGGCGATCTTCGCCTCGTGGAAGCCGCGCCGGCCGAAGGTCTGGACGGCGGCGTGGAGGAGACGCTTCCGCTTCTCGGGGTCGGCGGCGGGAAGGGCCCGGCGGTCCCTCTCGGGAGGCTTGCGGGTCTTCGTTCCCGTCCCCGGGGACACAGCTGAATGAGCCATCACTCATAGCCTATGTTGCGGTGCGGCGTCGAGTCAAGCGCCGTCGTTCGACCCCTCGCTTGACCGGGCTCTCGCCTCACGCGACCATCGCCGGCCGGAGGTACGAATGGTCCAGCTCGCCCCCGCCAGCCTCCACGGCAAGGAAGCCGTGGCCGACCCGACCCCGATGGGCCTCCTCGGCCTCGCCATCGGGTGCGCCGCCCTGACCCCGATCGCCTTCGGGAAGAGCCTGACCCCGGCGGGGCTCGAGACCGCCGCCGTCTTCTGCCTCCTCTTCGGCGCGGGCTGCCAGCTCTTCGCCGGGCTGCTGAACCTCGTGAACAGGAACCTCTACGGCGGCACGCTCTTCCTCACCTTCGCGTTCAACTGGGTGGTGAACGCCTGGGCGCTCCACTCCCTCGCGAAGGGGTTCGTCCCCGACCCGACGATCGTCTTCGCCACCGAGGCCGCTTTCCTCGTCATCTTCGTCCTCATCACCTGGGGATTCGGCCATTTCTCGAGCCTCCTCTTCGTCTTCCTCCTCGACATCGACCTCCTCTACGTCTTCAAGGTCGCCGGGCACCTCCTCGACACCAAGGCCTTCGCGATCCCGATCGCCCTCCTGACGGTCGGCCTCGCGGTGCTTTCCCTCTGGATCGCCTTCGCCCTCCTCCTGAACCCGGTAACGGGACGCCGGGTCTTCACCCTCGGGACGCCGGTCTTCCGGAGCGCCGCCAGGCCTCCGGTGGACCTCGCCGCCCGGACGGCCCTCGTCGCCGCCCTCTACGGCGCCTGGCGCGACGCGGGGACGCCGCTCGCCTCCGGGGACCTCCGCGCCCGCCTCGCCGTCTTCGGCGAGCAGCGCCTGGATGCCGAGCTCGCCTACCTCGCGGCGAAGGGGGTGGTCGAGAACGGGGACGGGAAGACCCGCCTCTCCCCCGCCGGCATCGACCTCTGGGAGAAGCACCTCGCGGGGTGACCCGTCGGACGACCCCGGGGTCCGTCCGCGGGTGCTAGGCTTTGGCATCGTGGTCACAGAGAACCCGTCCGGACCCGCGGCGTCCGCCCAGACCCGGGAGCTCGAGCAGCTCCGCGTCCTCGTCGAGGCGTCCAAGCTGATCAACTCGTCGATCGAGCCCGCGGTCCTCTTCTCCACGATCGTCTCGCTCGCCCGCGAGCAGCTCGGCGTCGAACGGGGGACCCTCTTCTTCGTCGACGACGAGAAGGGAGAGATCTGGGCCCGGATCCCGGCGGAGGGGGACGTCTCCGAGATTCGCCTCCCGATGGGAAAGGGGATCGCCGGGACCGTCGCGGCGACCGGCGAGACGGTCATCCTGCACGACGCCTGGTCCGACCCGAGGTTCGACTCGTCGATCGACATGCGCACGGGATTCCGGACCCGCTCGATCCTCTGCGCGCCGATTCGGAACCGCTCCAAGCGGATCGTCGGGGTCCTGCAGCTCCTGAACAAGAAGGCGGGAGACTTCGGAGAGTCGGACCTCGAGTTCCTCGAGCTCGTCTCCGAGCACGTCGCCATCGGGATGGAGAACGCCACCCTCCACCTCAGCCTCCTCGAGAAGGACCGGATGCAGCGGGAGCTGGCGCTCGGCCAGGAGATCCAGAGGCGTCTCCTCCCCGAGCCGCCCCGGGGGATCGCCGGGACCGAGATCGCCGCGACGAGCGTGGCGTGCTTCGAGGTCAGCGGCGACTCGTACGACTTCCTCGACCTGCCGTCCGGCGACCTGGGCCTCTCCATCGCCGACGTCTCGGGGAAGGGGGTCGCGGCGGCCCTCATCATGTCCAGCCTCCAGGCCGCCCTGCGGGTCGCGGCGCCTCTCGACGAAGATCCCGTCCGCCTGACGGCGCGCCTCGACAAGCTGATCCGCGAGCTGGCGGGGGGCAGGAAGTACGTCACGTTCTTCTTCGGCTGCTACACGCCGGAGACGGGGCACCTTCGGTACGTCAACGCGGGGCACAACCCGCCGCTCATGGTGTGCGACGGCCAGGTCACCCCCCTCACGGGCACGGGCGCCCCGGTGGGGCTCCTCCCGAACGCGGCGTGGAGGCAGGCCGAGGTGGTCCTGGCTCCCGGCGCCTCGATCGTCTTCTACACGGACGGCCTCACGGAGGCCTCCGCGCCCGACGAGGAGGAGTTCGGAAACGA
>CALMDF010000391.1 GCA_937864895.1 uncultured Holophagales bacterium
ACGCGGTCGTCCACGACAACCGCATCCCGCCGTACGGGATGTCCTACGACGAGGCGAGGCGCCGCAACGTCCTGCCCGTGCCCGAGAGCCAGTTCGGCGCGCCGGGGCCGGGGGGCAGCTTCGTCCACTGGGACGAGGTCGAGCTGGTGCCTCCGGCGGGGGCGGCATGGGCCGACATCGGCCTCCTCTACCAGCCCACGTCGTGGGAATACGTCCAGTACCTCTATCTCGACAACAGGAGGGAGAACGCCTTCCTCGCGAACGAGGGGGTGAACCTGCTGGAGGCGTGGCGAAACACGGGTATGGCGAGGCCTTTCGAGATGGCCTCGACGACCTGGGGCACGCCGCCGGCGGAATAGCCGGGCGCGTCCCGGCCGCCGGCTTCGCCGGGGACCGATCCCTGCTAGCCTCCGCGGCACGTGAGCAGCGAAAAGGGAACCGGGGCGCCGGCACTGGTCCGTGCGTGGGGGGTCGGCGACTGTGTCCTCTTCGTCGTCGGGTCGATGGTCGGAACAGGGATCTATCTCTCGGCAGGGAACGTCGTCCGGAAGATCCCGCACCCGTCCTGGATCCTCGTCGTCTGGCTCGTGGGAGGGCTGCACGCCCTCGCGGCCGGCCTCACCTACGCCGAGCTGGGAGTCCGCCGGCCCGGGGCCGGCGGGCCTTACGACTACCTCCGCGAGACCTTCGGCGCGCTGACCGCGTGGCTCTTCACCTGGGCCTTTTCCTTCGTCGTGATGACCGGGGCCGTCGCCGCCCTGTCGACCGGGCTCGCCGAGTACGTCGGCGCCTTCTTCCCCGCGATCGGGACGCACGTCTCCGCTTTCACGCTCGGGCCGTTCCCGGTGTCCCGGGGGCAGCTCGTCGCGGTCGGTCTCTGCTTCGCCGCGTCGGCCTGGAACATGCTCGGCATCCGCGAGGGCGGGACTCTCAACAACGTGCTGACCGTCCTCAAGATCGGCCTCCTCCTCGCCTTCGTCGGCGCCGGGCTCGCCTCTCCGGCCGCGAAGCTCCCGTCCGTGGAGTCCTTCTCGACCCCCTTCTCCCTTCCGATCCTCGTCTCGGCGGGGGCCGCCCTCGCGGGGGTCCTGTGGGCGTACGACGGCTGGGTCGGGCTCTCGGCTCTCGGCGCCGAGGTGAAGGATCCGAAGAGGGACATCCCGGGGGGCCTCTGGGGAGGGGTCCTCCTCGTGGCCGGCCTCTACCTCGCGGCCAACGTCGTCTACCTCGCCGCGGCGCCCGTGGCGGCGCTGGGCGCCTCTCCCCGGGCGGCCGAGACGGCGATGCTCGCCCTCTTCGGACCGGGCGCCGCCCACTGGCTCAACCTCGCGATCCTCGTCTCGATCGCGGGCTCCCTCGTCGCGAACGTCATCCCCGGGCCGCGGATCACCTACGCCGCCGCGCGGGACGGCCGGCTGCCGGGCGCGTTCGGGGGCCTCCACCCCCGGCACGCGACCCCGGCGTTCGGGCTCATGGTCCAGGCGCTCCTGGCCGCGCTCCTCATCCTCTCGGGGACGTTCGACGGGCTGGTGGCGACCGTCGCGTCGTTCGGGACGTTCTTCTACGCCCTCGGCGGGGCCGCGATCTTCGTCTACCGCCGCCGCGAGCCGGACGCGGCCTGGAAGATGCCCGGGTACCCGTGGGTCCCGGCGCTCTACGTCGGCTCCTCGGCCCTCTTCGCCGTGACGATCGCCGTCGACGCCCCGAAGGACGCCCTTCGCGGCGCCGTCGTCCTGGCCGCCGGTGTCGCCGTCTACCTCTGGGAGGGCCGGAAGCGAAGGCGGCGCGAAGCGGCCTGAAGTTCCGCGCGCCGATCTAGACTCGCGAATCCATGAGGCCCCGCCTTCGCTTCCTCGACGACGCCCTCGCCGGCCGGATCCTCGACGAGGCCCGCTCCGTCCTCGCGACGCTCGGCGTGGAGCTGCACGACCCGGAAGGCCTCGACCTCCTCGCCTCCCACGGCGCCACGGTCGAGGACGGCGGGAAGAGGGTGAGGATCCCCGAGGCCCTCGTCGATCGCGCCCTCGCGACGGCGCCACGCGCGTTCGCCCTCCACGACGTCCTCGGAAACCGGACCCACAACCTCTCGGGCGAGAACGTCCACTTCGTTCCCGGGTCGGCGGCCATCCGGGTCCTCGACCCTGCGACCGGGGCGCTCCGCGACCCCGTCACCGCGGATTACGTCCGGTACACGAAGCTCGTCGCGGGCCTCCCGAACCTCGCCGCCCAGAGCACCGCGTTCGTCCCGTCGGACGTCCCGCCGGAGGTCTCCGACAGCTACCGGCTCTTCCTCGGCCTCCTCCACTGCGAGAAGCCGGTCGTGACCGGGGCGTTCTCGGCGGAGGCGTTCCGGGTGATGCTCGATCTGCAGCTCGCCGTCCGCGGAACGCCGGAGGCGCTGCGCGAGAAGCCCCTCGCCGTCTTTACCTGCTGTCCCACGTCGCCCCTGGCCTGGAGCGAGGCGACCGGCCGGAACCTCCTCGACTGCGCGCGGGCCGGGGTGCCGGTCGAGATCGTCGCCGTGCCGCTCGCCGGGTTCCTCTCGCCGGTGACGCTGAACGGGACGCTCGTCCAGGGGGCCGCCGAGAACCTGAGCGGAGTCGTCCTGCACCAGCTCGCCGCGCCGGGCGCCCCGCTCCTCTGGGGCACGTCCGCCGCGATCTTCGACATCCGCTCCGAGGCTGCGGCGACGGGCGCCGTCGAGACGGCGATGCTCACGAGCGCGATGGGGGAGCTCGGAAAGCGCCTGGGCCTGCCGACGCAGGGCTACGCCGGCGTCTCCGACGCGAAGGAGCTCGACGCGCAGGCGGGCCTCGAGACGACCTCCGGGGCCTTCCTCGCCGCGCTGACCGGCGTCAACAGCATCTCGGGCCCCGGCCTCCTCGACCTCGACAACGGCTTCAGCCTCGAGAAGCTCGTCGTCGACCACGAGATCTGCGGCATGGCGCTGCGCCTCTCGGCCGGCATCGAGCCGCGCGAAGACTTTCCCGCCCTGCCGATCCTGGGCGAGCTCCTCGCCGAGAAGCACCTCCTCATCGCTCGGCACACGCGCCGCCACCTTCGGAAGGAGATCACCTTCCCGGGGCCGGTCGTCGACCGGTCGAGCGAGGCGCGCTGGCGCGAGGACGGCGGACAGAGCCTCCTCTCGAGGTCCGCGCGCGAGGTGGAGCGGATCGTCGGCGCGTGGACCCCGTCGCGCCTCCCCGAGTCCGCCCGGACGGATCTCGTCTCGGTGATGAAAGCCGCGGCGCGGCAGGCCGGGCTCGACACGCTCCCGGCGCGGGAGGGGCCGTGAGAAAGGTCCTCCGCGTCGGTGCCGCCGCGAGCCTCCCGGCGAGGGCCCGCGCGCTCCTCCG
>CALMDF010000392.1 GCA_937864895.1 uncultured Holophagales bacterium
CGCCGTGGGAACGGGTCCGGAAGTTCGCTCTCCTCGCCCGCGAGTGGACCGTGGAAGGGGGCGGGATGACGCCGACTCTCAAGATCCGCCGGCGGGCCGCGGTGGAAGCCCACCGGGACGCGGTCGAGGCGATGTACGCGGACGAGTAGAAGGGCCGCCCCGGCTTCTATACTCGCCCTCCTGTGCGTCGAGCCTCCAGCCTTCTCCTCCTCCTCCTTTCCGTCTTCGCGAGCGCCCCGGCCCCCGGGATCGAGGGCGTTCCCGCCGTCACGCCGTCCGAGCTCGGCGCTCACCTCCGGTTCCTCGCGTCGGACCTCCTCGAGGGACGCGCTCCCGGGACCCGGGGCGACCTCCTCACGCAGGCCTACATCGAGGCGTCGTTCCGGGTGTCCGGCCTCGAGCCGGCCTTCGGGCAGGCGTACCGGCAGGACGTCCCGATCCGCCTCGTGACTCCCGACCCGAAGACGACGCTCGAGTTCGTCGGCGCGGCCGGGAACGCCTCGGCCGGGCGCTTCGGCGACGACTTCGTCATCGGATTTCCGAGACCGGAGTCGGCGGGGCGCGTGGTGGCCGACGTCGTCTTCGGAGGCTTCGGCATCGAGGCGAAGGAGTGGAGCTGGGACGACTACAAGGGCGCCGACGTGAAGGGCAAGGTCCTGGTCCTCCTCGCCGGCGAGCCGGGGGGCGACGACCCGGCGCTCTTCGCGGGGAAGACCCTGACGCACCACGGCCGCTGGAGGACGAAGCTCGAGGTCGCAGCGCGGCACGGGGCCGCGGGCGTCCTCTTCGTCTACACGAGGGAGGGGGCGGGGTACGGCTGGGAGGTGGTCCGCAACGGCTGGACGCGCCCGGTCGCGTACGCCCCGTCGAATGGCGGGCTCGTCCTGGAGGGTTGGCTGAGCGAGAACGCGGCGGCACAGGCGGCCCGCGCGGCGGGCCTCCAGCATGGCGAGCTGCGCGCGGCGGCGAACCGGCGCGACTTCCGCCCGCAGCCCCTCGCCCTCAGGGTGGACGCCCGTGGCCTCGCGAAGTACGAGAACGTCGTCTCCGGGAACGTCGCCGGGATCGTCCGCGGAAAGGGCCCTGCCGGAACGGCGCCCGTCGTCGTCCTGAGCGCCCACCACGACCACCTCGGTATCGGGACGCCCGAGAACGGCGACTCCGTCTACAACGGCGCCATGGACAACGGCTCGGCGCTGGCGATCCTCCTCGGCCTCGCGAGGCGGCTCGGCGCCCGGGCCGGCGAGCTTCCGGTCGACCTCCTCTTCGTCGCCCCGGCGGCCGAGGAGGCGGGGCTTCTCGGGTCGGAGCGCTTCGTGAAGGAGCCGCCCGTTCCCCTCTCCCGGATGGCCGCCTGCCTGAACCTCGAGATGTCGGCGGTCTGGGGGCCGGCCCGCGACCTCGTCGCCATCGGCGCGTCCGAGAGCGCCCTCGGCGCCGTCGTGGAAGCGGTCGCGAAGCGCGAGGGGCTCGGCGTGTCTCCGGAGCCCGCCCCCGACCAGGGGTTCTTCTACCGCTCCGACCAGTACTCCTTCGCCCGGGCGGGCGTGCCCGGGATCTGGATCGATCTCGGGGACGACCTCGTCGGGACTCCCGCCGGCACCGGCCTCGCCCGCCGCGAGGAGTACCGGGCGAAGAGGTACCACCACCCGCAGGACGAGTTCGACCCGGCCTGGGAGCTCACCGGCACGGCCCAGCTCGCGCGGGTCGTGGAGCTCCTGGTCGAGGAGATCGGCGCCCGGGGCGGGAAGATCCCGTGGAAGGAGGGATCGCCGTACCGGAAGTGAGGCAGGGCGTAGGCGTAGCATGGTAGACGTGAACGACTCGCCCGAGACCCCCGGTTCCGACGACTCCCGCGAACCCGCCGAATCCGGATTCGCCTCCCTCGGCCTCGACCCGCGCCTCCTCTCGGCGCTCTCCTCGCTCGGGTACGAGGAGCCGACTCCGATCCAGACCCAGGCGATACCGCCCCTCCTCGGCAGGCGCGACCTCCTCGCGCAGGCGGCCACCGGCACGGGGAAGACGGCGGCCTTCGCCCTCCCGATGCTCGACCGCCTCGTCCGCGAGGGGGGGGAGAGGAAGTCCGTCTTCGGCCTCGTCCTCGTCCCGACGCGGGAGCTGGCGATGCAGGTCGCGGAGGCGGTCCACCGCTACGGCCGCGGGACCGGCGTGCGCGTCCTCGCGGTCTACGGCGGGTCGTCGATGGGACTGCAGCTCAGGGCCCTCGAGCGGGGTGTCGACGTCGTCGTAGCGACCCCGGGACGCGCGCTCGACCACGTGCGCCGCGGCACCATGGGCCTCGCGGACGTGAAGCTCGTCGTCCTCGACGAGGCCGACGAGATGCTCGACATGGGTTTCTCGGAAGACCTCGAGGCGATCCTCGACGCGACCCCCGCGGGCCGCCCGATGGCCCTCTTCTCGGCCACGTTCCCGGCGCGCATCGCGGGACTCGCGAACCGCCGGCTCACCTCCCCGGTCGAGCTCCGGCTCGGGCAGGCGAAGGAGGCGGGGCCGGCGACCGAGGGCACGGCGAAGGTGAAGCAGACGGCCTACGTCGTCCACCGCGCCCACAAGCTCGCCGCCCTCTCCCGCATCCTCGACCTCGAAGACCCCGCGTCGGCCATCGTCTTCTGCCGCACCCGGACGGAGGTCGACGAGATCTCCGAGAAGCTGAACGGGCGCGGCCGCAGGGCCGAAGCGCTCCACGGCGGCTTTTCCCAGGAACAGCGGGATCGCGTCATGAAACGCTTCCGCTCGGGCGCGGCCGACCTCCTCGTCGCGACGGACGTCGCCGCTCGCGGCCTCGACGTCGAGCAGATCTCCCACGTCTTCAACTACGACGTGCCGAACGAGGCCGAGGGCTACGTCCACCGCATCGGGCGGACGGGCCGCGCCGGCCGGGCCGGGACGGCGATCACCCTCTTCGAGCCGCGGGAGCAGTGGCTCCTCTCGAACATCGAGAGGCTGACGAAGAAGAAGATCGAGAGGGCGACCGTCCCGACCGTCGCCGACCTGCGCGCCCGCCGGCTCGAGATGACGAGGGCCTCGCTCCGGGAGACGATCCTCGGCGGCGGCCTCGACACGTTCCGCGTCGTCGTCGACTCGCTCGCCGAGGAGTTCGACCTCCTCGACGTGGCGGCGGCGGGCGTGAAGCTCGCCCACGAGGCGGAGGGCTCGCCGGGCGAGGAAGTCGAGATCCCGCCCGTCTTCGTGCCGCAGGACCGTCCCCGGTTCGTCCCTCGGGCCGACTCGGCGCCGCAGGTCCGCCCGTTGCGCCGAACGCCGCGGCTGCCGGGGGCCGTGAGCCTCTTCATCGGCGCGGGGCGCGACGCAGGGATCCGGCCGGCCGACCTCTTCGGCGCCATCACGAACGAGGCCGGCCTCTCGCCGCGGGACATCGGTGCGATCGAGATCGCCGACCGGTTCGCCCTCGTCGAGGTCCCGGGCGAAGCGGCCGAGAACGTCATCGAGAAGCTCCGCAACACGAAGCTGCGCGGCCGGAAGGTCGTCGTCAGGCGGGAGAGGCCCGCCCCGCCGCGGAGATAGGCGCCCGGCCGCTGCGCGACGGCAGGGACCGCAAGGGTAGACGCAGAGAGGTCCTCCGCGTCTGCATCGGGCTGCGGCCGCGCCGGTCCGCTCTCGGGGTCGTACCCGAACTCGCGGAGCTCCTGC
>CALMDF010000393.1 GCA_937864895.1 uncultured Holophagales bacterium
GCTCGCGCGGGATCCGCGCGTCGTCCAGGCGCTCTTCCTCCTCGAGGCGTGGGCCGGGGCCGAGCAGGCGTACCGCAGGCTTCCGGGCGTCTCGATGGCGGTCGTACACGACCAGCAGCTCCTCTGGAGCCGCGGCTTCGGCCAGGCGCACCTCGAGACGAAGGCGCCCGCGACCCCCGCCACGATGTACTCCATCTGCTCCATCTCGAAGCTCTTCACGAGCGTCGCGGTAATGCAGCAGCGGGACGCCGGGAGGCTCCGCCTCGACGACCCCGTGGCGAAGCACCTCCCCTGGTTCTCGATCGGCGGGATGCCCGAGGGGGCGGAGCCGGTGACGATCTTCGGCCTCCTGACCCACTCTTCCGGCCTCCCGCGGGAGTCGGACATCCCGTACTGGACCGGGCCGGAGTACCCCTTCCCGCCCGCGGAGAAGGTGCGCGAGCGGGTCTCACAGCAGGAGATGCTCTACCGGCCGGAGACCTTCTTCCAGTACTCGAACCTCGGCCTCACGCTCGCCGGCGAGGTCGCCGCGGCCGCCGCGGGCAAACCCTACGCCGAGCTCGTCCGGGGGAACGTCCTCGACCCGCTCGGGATGAAGGACACCGAGACCGAGCACCTCGACCGCCACCGCGGCGGGCGCCTCGCGAGCGGCTACACGGCCGTGCGGCGGGACGGCACGCGCGAGAAGGTGCCCCCCTACGAGGTGCGCGGCATCGCCCCGGCAGCCGGATTCACCTCCACCGTCGAGGACCTGGGCCGCTTCGCCTCGTGGCAGCTCCGCCTCCTCGGCACGAAGAAGACCGAGGTCCTCGACGTCGACACGCTCCGCGAGATGCAGCGCGTCCAGTTCATGGACCCGGGCTGGAAGACGAGCTGGGGCCTCGGCTTCCAGGTCTGGCGGAGCGGCGAGAAGACGTTCGTCGGCCACAACGGCTACTGCCCGGGCTACCAGAGCCAGCTCCTCGTCCAGACGCAGGAGAAGCTCGCGACCGTCTTCATGACGAACACGAACGGGATCGACGCGCAGAGGTACGCGCAGACGGCCTACGACGTCGTCTCCCCGGCGGTGAAGAAGGCGCTCGACGACCCGAAGGGGGCGAAGGTCCACGTCGCCGCCTTCGCACGCTACGCGGGCCGGTACGACAACTGGCTCGCCGGGGAGGCGCACGTCTTCCCGTGGGACGACGGACTCGCCCTCCTCTCGCTGCCGGCCGAGAAGCCGCTCGAAGCGCTCGTGAAGCTCAAGCCCTCGGGCGAGCACCGCTTCCGCCGCCTCCGCGACGACGGCGAGCTCGGCGAGGAGATCCGTTTCGAGGTGGGCCCCGACGGCACGGCGGCCCGCCTCTGGCGCCACAGCAACTGGATGGCCCGCGCCGGAGCCCCCGTCCCGACGAAGTAGGGCTACCTCCTCGACCCGACCGTCGCCCTGAGGAGGCGAAGCCGCACGTCCAGCTCTTCTGGAGTCATGTGGGCGTACTTCGGCGGGAGGAGCCGGCGGCTCGAGGCCTCGAAGACGGCGAGGAGCTCCATGTACTCGAGGAGCTCGGCGTCGCGCGAGGGGAAGTAGTCGCTCGCGGCCTTCTCGAAGTGGGCCGCGGTGACGGAGGCGTCGCCTCCCGACTCGCGGGCGGCGTCGTCGTTCGCCATGAGGACGACGGCCTCGACGTCCGCGTTGCTGTACCCGACGAGCTTGGCCGAGAAGGTGTCGCGGAGCGCCGCAAAGTCGACGTCGCTCTTCAGCCTGTTCTTCTTCACGAGGGCCCTCGCGACGGCCTCGACCGTCTCGGGCTCCTGCGAGTAGAGGAACGGGATCTTCCGGTCGAGGCGCCCCGCGCGCTTCAGGTCGACGTCCAGCTTGTCGGGGCGGTTCGTCATGACGAGGAAGAGGATCCGGCCCCGGTTCGAGGTGTCGGACATGAACTCCTTGATCCGCGCGATGACGCGGCTCGAGGTCCCTCCGTCCCCTTCGCCGTCCGTGTTCCCGAAGGCCCGGTCCCCCTCGTCGATGATGACGACGACCTGCCCGATCGCCTTGATGACGGTCAGGATCCGCTCGAGGTTCCCCTCCGTCGCCCCGACCCACTTCGAGCGGAAGTTCTTCAGCTTGATCGTCGGGAGGCCGCACTCCTTCGCGAACGCCTCGGCGACGAAGGTCTTCCCCGTCCCCATCGGGCCCGTGAAGAGCATCCCCATCGGGACGCGGCTCCGGCGCCCCTCGCGGATGTTGTCCGCCAGGACGAGGAGGTCCTTCTTGACCTCCTCCATCCCTCCGACGACGGAGAAGTCGTGCTGCGGCTCGACGAACTCGACGAGGCCGAAGCACTCCCGCTCCAGGATCTCGCGCTTCCTGCGCGAGATGAGCCGGTCGACCTCCTTGCGGGCCCGCTCGGCCGCGTCCGCGGCCGCGGCGACGGCCGGGTCGGCGGCGCCGGGGGCGAGGAGGGCGCGGATCTCGTCGCGCGTGAGCCCCGAGGTGAGCTGCGAGAGCTTCTTCGCCCGCTCGGCGGCGTCGGCCGCGGTGCCGAGGAGGCCGGCGATGAACGCCTCCCGCTCGGAGCGGTCCTCCTCGGCCGGCGGCGGCGGCGCGAGGATCGCCTCGATCTGGAGGAGCTTCAACCCCGCCGTCAGGTCCGCGTAGCGCTCCGCCTCCTTCTCGGAGAGGCGGGAGTCGACGATCCGAGCGGCGGCGCGCCGCGTCTCGCGGTCGGGCATCGGGACGTCGACCACGGCGACCTTCGGGTTCGAGACGAGCTTCGGGGAGAGCTCGGCGAGGTTCTCGGCGACGAGGAGGACGACGTTGTCCTGCTTCTCGATCTGCGGGAGGAACGACCAGCGGTGGAGCGTGACGATGGACGCCCGGTCGAGGTCCCCCTGGAAGGACGGGTCGCCGGACGGGGCGAGCGTCTCGGCGTACTCGAGGACGACGCCCACCTTCCGCGAGGTGACGAGGAGCCTCTCGAGGCCCGCGAGCGCCTTCTCGCGCGGCGCCTCGCGCATCAGCTCGGCCTGCGCCTCCGCCTCCTTCGCCTTCTTCGTGAACCTCACCCCGGTCGCCAGGTTGTAGACGGCGATCGTGTCCCGCACGTCCTTCCAGAAGACCTCGGTCAGGAACTCGGTCAGCGGCTTCAGGTCGCCGTCGACGAGGACGAGGTCGTGGACGTTGCCGTGGAGGACGAAGAGGACCGCCTCGTTGCGCAGGTAGCGGCGGCGGAGGTCCTCGGCCCAGGAGGGGAGGATGCGGACTGAGGCCATGCGGGGCTCCTTCGGGAGAGGGTGCTCTCTCAGGGGTTCGAGATGCCGGAGGTCTCGAGGAGCGCCTCCGTGTCGCGCGCCGACTGCCGGATCGCCTCCACTCCTTCGAGGAGCTCGTCGAGCTGCCCGGAGAGCTCCTTCGGCGACTGCATGGTGACGA
>CALMDF010000394.1 GCA_937864895.1 uncultured Holophagales bacterium
TAGCCGCCGCCGCCGTAACCACCACGGCCGCCGCCACCACCGTAACCACCGCGACCACCGCCGCCGCCGCCGGTCCGGGCCTCCTGCGGGCGAGCCTCGTTCACGCGGAGGGTCCGGCCACCGTGCTCCTGGCCGTTCAGGGCGCCCATGGCGCGCTGGGCGTCGCTGTCGTTCATCTCGACGAAGCCGAAGCCCTTGGACTGGCCGGAGTCGCGATCGCTCACGACGCGGGCGGAGTGGACCTCGCCGAAGGCCTCGAAGAGGCCGCGGAGCGAGCTGTCATCAGCGGTGTAGGGCAGGTTTCCGACGTAGAGCTTCATTTCGTTCTCGGGATCCTTGTTCGGTGCGCGCCGAGGCGAGCGGGGTTGCGAGGTCGGCGCGAACTCGAGCCGACGGGGGGCACATTGAGACCGTCCTCACCGCCGACCGGAGACGGAACGGGTGCCTTTTACGACAACACGCCTTCGATCGGAAGTCAACCCCCAATTTGACTCCCGCCGGGGCGCTCATTCCCGATCCTGTCATCTCCCGGGGCTGATCACTCCCACTCGATCGTCGCGGGAGGCTTCGAGGTGACGTCGTAGACGACCCTGTTCACGCCCCGCACCTCCCCGACGATCCGCCTCGCGACGCGGTCGAGGAGATCGTGCGGAAGCCGGGCCCAGTCGGCGGTCATGTAGTCGACGGTCGTCACGGCCCGGAGGGCGGCGACGTCCTCGTACGTCCGCCCGTCGCCCATGACCCCGACCGACTGGACCGGCAGCAGGACCGCGAACGCCTGGGCCGTCCGGTCGTAGTCCCCGGAGGCCCTCAGCTCCTCGATGAAGATGGCGTCGGCCTCCTGGAGGACCCGGACCCTCGCGGGCGTGATCTCTCCAGGCATCCTCACCGCGAGCCCGGGACCCGGGAAGGGGTGCCGGTAGAGCATGTCGTGCGGGATCCCGAGCTCCTCGCCGAGCCGGCGAACCTCGTCCTTGAAGAGCTCGCGAAGCGGCTCGACGAGCTTGAAACCGAGCTTCTCCGGGAGACCGCCGACGTTGTGGTGCGTCTTGATGACGGCGGACGGGCCGTGAATGGAGACCGACTCGATGACGTCGGGATAGAGCGTCCCCTGAGCGAGCCACGCAGCCCCGTCGACCGCCTTCGCGTTCTCGGTGAAGACGTCGATGAAGAGGCCTCCGATGATCTTGCGCTTCCTCTCCGGGTCGGTGACTCCCCTGAGGGCCGCGAAGAAGCGTTCCGACGCATCGACGCCCGTCACGGGGAGCCCGAGGTGCTCGAACGCGGCCAGGACGTGGCGACCCTCGTCCTTGCGGAGGAGCCCGGTGTCGACGAAGACGCCGCGGAAACGCTCCCCGATCGCCTCGCGGATGAGGACCGCGGCGACCGTCGAGTCGACGCCCCCGGAGAGTCCGCCGAGGACGATCCCCTCGGTCACCGTGCTGCGGATCTTCTCGATGGCCGACTCGCGAAAGCTCGCCATCGTCCAGCGGGGCGAGCAGCCGCACGCCTCGTAGAGGAACGCCTCGAGCATCTCCGGGCCGTGGTCCGTGTGCTGCACCTCGGGATGGAACTGCAGGCCGTAGAGCCCCCTGACGGGGTCCTCGAAGGCCGCGACCGGGGCGTTCGTCGTCCGGGCGGTGACGGCGAACCCCTCGGGAACGGTCTCGACGTGGTCTCCGTGGCTCATCCAGACCGTCTCGGTGGGGCCGAGAGAGCGCAGGAGACGTCCTCCGGAAACGTCGACGACCGCCCGCCCGTACTCGCGGCCCGGTGCCCGCCCGACTTCCCCGCCGAAGTGCCTCGCCATGAGCTGCATCCCGTAGCACAGCCCGAGGACCGGGATGCCGAGGTCGAAGACCGAGTCGTCGCCGCGGGGCGCGTTCTCGTCGTAGACGCTCGAGGGGCCGCCCGACAGGACGATCCCCTTCGGGGCGAGCGCCCTGAGGTCGGCCGCCGAGGTCGAGAACGGAAGGACGACGGAGCGGACCCGTGCCTCGCGGATCCTCCGCGCGATGAGCTGCGTGTACTGGGAGCCGAAATCCAGGACGACGACGGTGTCGAAGGAGGGTGTCACCCGGCGATCATAGCCCGCGTCCGGGGGCGGTCCTGCGCCGTACGACCTGCACCACGGCCCTCGGCGCCGACGCGAGGAGCGCCAGGAAAAGCCCCCCTCCGAGCGCGACGAAGGGGACCGCCGCGACGAACGCGGGGGCCACGTTCACGCCGCCCGGGAGCTCTCCGCCGTGGGCCACTTTCGGCAGCTGGCTTCCGGCCAGCGCCGCGAGGATCAGCGAGGACGCGACGAGCGTCCAGAACGCCTCGGGCGACATCGTCCGCGGCCGCCGGCCTGCCGGCGCCGGCGCCCTCTGGCGTCGCCAGAGCGAAGCCGCCGCGGAGGCGCCGACGTCGGAGAAGAAGAGGAGGACCCCGGCGACGAGGTAGGGGACGAGGAAGAAGAGGGTCGTCACCACGACGAACCGGGCCGACGGCGACCGGGGCAGTCCCGTACCCAGGACGTCTGCGAGGAAAGGGTAGACCGTGAACGTGGAGACGGCCCGCGGCTTCGCCGACAGGTACGCCAGGAGCGCTGCCACGAAGGCCGGGGGCGCGAGGATCAGGTATCCGCGAACGGTCCGGAACACGGAGACGAGTATAGGAGGACGCCGTCAGGACCCGGTCCAGAGGGCCAGGACCTTCCGCACGTACTCGCGAGTCTCCCGGTAGGGCGGAATGCCGTCGTACGTCTCGACGGCCGTCTCGCCGGCGTTGTAGGCGGCGAGGATCTTCTCGACCTCGTGCTCACCGAATCGTTCCGCCAGACGGGACAGGTAGAGGGAGCCGCCCCCGACGTTCTGCACCGGGTCGAAGGACTTCTTCACGCCCAGCCGCCTGGCGGTGGCAGGCATCAGCTGCATGAGCCCGCGAGCCCCCTTCGGCGAAACGGCCCGGGGCTGCCAGTTCGACTCGACGCGGATGACCGCCGCGACGAGAGCCGGGTCGAGGCGATGGGCGCCGGCCGCGGTCTCGACGAGGGCCGCCCACTTCGCCAGCGCGTAGTCGTCGCGCTGCAGCGCCCGGCTGAAGTACAGGGTGAGGACGCCGTACCGGCGGTCGCGCACGAGGAGCTCGGGCGCCTGGGCCGCGACGAAGAAGACGAGGACCGTCTGGACGAACGGCAGGTAACCCTCGAGGGAGATCGGGTTCACGTCGGCCGGCGCGGCGGGGCCGGCGAGCGCC
>CALMDF010000395.1 GCA_937864895.1 uncultured Holophagales bacterium
GTGGGGAGTCGCCCCGTGCCCGTCGGGAAGGGAGGCTGCCGGGGTGGTCGCGAGAGCGACCACCCCGGCGACGAGAAGAGGCGTCGCGGCAGCGCGCTTCACGGCCGGAAGTCCCACGCCACGCCGACGAAGACCGAGCGGGCGGCGCCCGGGGCGAACTCCTCGCCCCGCTGAATCGTGTGGGAGGAGTTCTCGGCGTATCGGGTGTCGAGGAGGTTCGTCACCCGTGCGAAGGCGACGAGACCGCCCGGGACGGGGGCCGACACGCGGAGGTTCAGCAGGTCGTGGCCGGAATAGCGGTGCGTGTTCGCGGCGTCCATGTAGTAGGGCCCGAGGTGGACCCACTCGAGGGCCGCGGAGGATCGGGGCAGGAAGGACGGGCTGAAAGAGACCTCTGCGCGACCGATCCGCCGGGGGGCCGTTTCCATCTCGTTTTCGCTGTAGTCGACTCCCCTCGCGGGGTCGACGACCCACTCCTCGTAGGTGTGCTTCGCCAGCGAGAAGGCCGCCGAGAGCGTGATCGACGGCCCGAGAGCCGCCGACAGCCCCGCCTCGAGCCCCTCGTGACGCGTCCGGCCCGCGTTGACGGCCTGCGTCGCTCCGTCGACGGGATCGCGATAGCTCAGGATGTCGTCCCGCTTCTCGAGCCGGTAGGCGGACAACTCGACGGAGAAGAACCGTGCCGGGGTTGCGCGGAGGCCGACCTCGAGGTTCCCGGCCTTGACCGGCTTCAGGCCCACCGTATCGGCCGTCGAACCCTGGCGAAAGACCTGTCCCTGGGACGGCGCCCGGAACGCGCTCCGGAAGGACGCGAACACGGCGAGACCGGGGGAGACGTCGTACGTCGCGCCGAGCTTCGGGCTCAGGCGGGCGTAGTGGAGCGTGGTGTCCTCGGGACGGAGGTACCGCGGGCTTTCCGGTGTCGTCATCCGGTCGCGGTAGTCGTAGCTCGAGGTGTCCCACCGGAGCCCGGCGCTGAGGCGGAGGCGCGGCAGGGGCGAGAACTCGGCGCTCGCGTACGGCGAGACCGCGAAGTAGGTCACGTCGTAGTCGTAGATCAGCCTTCCGACGGTGTAGGAGCTGTAGACCCGCTGCCCGCCGGGAAGGGTCGTCGTCGACGGGTTGATCTGGTTCTCCACCTGGGACCCGGGGCTGTAGTCGACGTCGATGCCGGCGGCGAGGACGGTCCTCATCGGGGCGAAGGAGCGCCGGTACCGCGTCAGGAGGCCGAGCGACGTGTTCATGGTGTCGTAGGTGGTCGGGTCGTACGTCAGGGACCAGTTCGGGAGGATCTCCATCTCGTCGTAGCGGAAGTAGGGGACGACGGTGAGGAGCGACGTCTCGTCGCCCCTGTCGTACGACGAGGAGACCCGGAACGCCTGGACCTTCCGGTAGGAGATCGGGGTGAGGTTCAGCGTCGGGTTCGACTCGTAGTCGGCTTTCGACAGAGTCGAAGCGCCTGCCGTCTGCTGGTCGACGTGGCTGTACGCCACCACGGTCTTCAGCAGTCCGGTGTCGCCGACCGTCCGGTCGAATCGCGCGGTGAACGACTGGCGGTCGTAACCGGTGGAATCGCGCCAGCCATCCGAGTGCGTCACGTTCGCGTCGAGCCGGAGGGCCTGCGATCCGTTCCCGAAGTTTCCGCTCGCGAGCGCCCGGCGGAACCCCCACGAGCCGCCGTCGATCGTCGCGTCGAAGCCGGCGGGGCCGAACGGCGAGCGCGTGATCACGTTGACGACCCCGCCGATCGCGTCGCTCCCGTAGAGGGCCGAGCCAGGCCCCTTCGTCACCTCGACGGACTCGGCCATCGGGACGTTCACCTCGTAGAGGGCGTTGTGGTTGAAGAACCCCGTGGAGCGCGTCGGGACGCCGTCCTCGAGGTACAGGTAGACGGGGCTGGTCGTGAGCGGCTGGCGGATCGCCGTCATGTGGCCCTCGCCTCCGGTGACGCTGACCCACACCCCGGGGACCTTCCCGAGCAGCTCGGCCGGATGGGAAGGCCGCGTCCGCCGGATCTCCTCGCCCGGGACGACGTCGACGGTGGCGGGGACCTCGCGCTTTTCCTGCTTCTCGCGCGTGTCGGTGACCGTGACCGCTTCGAGGAGGGTCACCTTCGGCGGCCCTTCCGGCGTCGGATCTGCAGCGGCTCCCTGCGCCATCGCGCGGGCGCCGAGAACCAGGGAGGCCAGGAGAATCGTCAACGGGGAGCGACTGCGCCCCCGCCCGGCGACGGCACCGCCGCCGGTGGAGTCCTTGATTGCGTCCATGATCCGCTTCCTTTCGATCCCACGCGGAACAGAGTCCCCGCGTCGCGAGCGCCTCGGGGTCGCAGGGGAGGCCGAACGCTCGTGCGCGCCGGCCCCCCGAGCGGGCTCTCGTCAGGAACCGGCTCTGGGAACGGGATCGGAAGGGAGGCTGCCTCGGGGCAAGGGTGAGCCCGGCTCGCCTCGAGCCAGGAGCCCGGACGGGAGCGGGCACGGAGTCGCCGCGACGGGCGGAAGGACGGCGAGGCGAATCGTGTCGGGCACGGTCGGATCGGTATCGGGCCGGAAGCCGCACCCTCCCGCGAAGGAGGGCCCGGACGCCGGCGAATCCGCCTCCGCGCAGCAGCAGGCAGCTCCCGGTTCGTGCACGCCACACTGGCAGGCGCCGTTCGTACAGGTCGTGGGAGTGCGGGCTCCCGCCGGGCGACCGTGGGCGGAGGCGGGCAGGAGCGTCGCCACGAGGACGACGGTCGCGACGACTCCACGGCGGGAGAAGGGCGAGGGTTTCATCTGTTCAATATCAGGAGTCCGTCTCCGCCCGGAAGTCAGAGGGGAAAGAGGGAAACTGTCGGCCGGCTCCCGCTAAAATGGAAAAGGGCGACCCGCTCGGGGTCCGAAGCGACGGGGCTGGCGTCCCGTCGGGGACCGCTTCTGGTCCGGAAGAGCAGGAGCGGCTCCTCGGCCGTGCCGGAGGGAGTGCAGCAACGTCGGACGCCAGGCGCGTGCGAGCGGCAGGGACAGCCTGCTGTCGCACGCGCCCCCGCAGCCGGGCCGACCGCACGGCGGGTTCGATCGGACCCTGGCCAGGACGGTCGCCAGCAGGAGGGTCGCCATGGCCCGGCTGCAGCGGCAGGGGAAGCCGGATTGCGTCGGTTATGAATCGGCTTGCGGCCTTCTCCTACGACCCCGAGCGGGTCACTTCACGGTCACGGTGGCGGTGGCAACGTTCGACGTGACGCCGAGGCCGTCCTTCACATCGTAGGTGAAGAGCTCGGTCCCCCTGTAGTTCTTCGGCGGCTTGTAGGAGATCGTTCCGTCGGCGTTCGCGGTCGCCGTGCCCCCCCTGTTCGGCTTCGTCGCGACGCGGACCGAGGAAGGGACGAGCGTCGCGTTAGTCGCCGAGTCGTTGGCGAGGACGGCGAGGGCGACCCCCTTCGAGTTGCGCGCGACGGTGTAGGAGTCGTCCTGCGCGACGGGAGGCGTGGGTGCCGTGGCCGTCATCGTCACCGTTGCAGGCGCGCTCCACTGGGCTCCGTCGGTCGCGAGGTACTGGAAGGTGTAGGTCCCCCCGGTGGCCGGCGCGGTCCACGTGAACGAGCCGTCGGGCGCGAACGCGAGAGCTCCTTCGGACGGAGAGGCGACGAGCGCCGCCGCGAGCGGTGCCCCGGACGGGCTCGCGTCGTTCGCCAGGACGCCGGGCGCGGCGACCGTGAACGCCACGCCCGCTTCCGACGCGTACGAGTCGGGGAAAGCGGACGGGGGCGGCGGCAGGCTCGCGAGGGCGACGCTCGCCGCCGCGGCATCGGGGAGTCCGGCCCCGTAGTCGTCGTCGGCCCCGGGGATGCCGAGGTCGACGGCCGTCGACCGGAGGGCTTCCTCGATCGTCGAGAAGGAGGCAGACGGATGAGCGGCGGCGAGGAGCGCGAACGCCCCCGCGACCTGCGGGGCCGAGAACGACGTTCCGGTGACGACGGCGTACGGGTCGGGAGCCGCTCCGCCGAACGACAGGTCGGAGGTCCGGACCGATACGCCCCCGGCGACGAGGCTCGGGTAGGTGCCCCCGTCGCACGCGGACGGCCCGCGGCCGGAGAAGGGCGCGATGAAGAGGGCGGAGTCGATCGCCCCGACGGGGAAGGCGCCGGGGTTGTTCGCCGGGCTCTCGCTCGTGCCGCTCGGCCCGCCGTCGTTCCCCGCCGCGAAGACGACCTCGATGCCCGCGGCGCGGAGGATCGCGATGTCGTCCGCGAACTCGGACCAGCAGGTGCCGACCGTGGACGGGAAGGTCCACGAATTGCTCACCACGTCGGGGGCGTCGGCCGTGCCGGCGTTCCCGTCCGGGTCGAGGACCCACTGGAACGCCAGGTGGATGTCGCCGACCGTGGCCCGCCCCCGGTCGTCGAAGATCTTCGCGGCGATCCACCGCGCGCCCGGCGCCACGCCGATCGACGTCCCCCCCGAGCTCCCGCCCAGGAGGAGGCCCATCGTCTGCGTCCCGTGCCCGCTGGCGTCGTACGGGGTCGGGTGCCGGCCGGTCGGGTCGTACCAGCTGTTCGCGCCGCCCCGGTAGCGCGGGCCGAGGTCGGGGTGGGACGGGTCGACACCCGAGTCGAGCGTCGCCACGACGACCCCCGTGCCGTCCGTCCCCGCCGCCCACAGCTCGGGCGCGCGGAGCGCCAGGAGGTTCCACTCGGAGGGCGCCGGGCTCGCGGAAGCGGCTTCGGCCGCGGCCGCGGGCTCGTGGAGGACCGCGTCGAGCCGGACCGAGCCGACGCCGGGGAGCCGGGACAGCGCGGTCACGAGCTCGTGCCGGATCGTCAGGGCGATGCCGTTGACGGCCCACAGGGAGACGGGATTGCGTCCTCCGAGGGCGGCGATGCTCGCGAGGACCCCCGGCTGCGTCGCGGCCGCCTTCGCCTTCAGCGTCCGCACGAGCTCTCCCTGCGACGCTCTCCGTCCGGTGCCGTCGGGCGCGAAGGGGGTGAGGGGCGCGCGGTCGTCGAGGGAGACGACGACGGCGACCTCCTCGCCCGGCTCCATTCCCGCGATCGCCGCCGCGAGTCCGGGGTCGACGCTCCCGGCCGAAAGCCGGGAGGCGGGAAGGACGAGCACCGCGAGGAAGAGGAGGACGGAAGGGATTCGGAAGGCTTCGGCTTTTCTCATCATTCACTCCGGGAGATCCGGCGGGCCGGGAAGAGGGCGCCGCGCCGCGCGCGGGACGGGGACGTCGTCGGGAAGGGAGACGACGAGGAGCGTCGTCCTCGGGTGCGCGATCGCTCCTCGCTCCCCTTCGGCAATCGTCGTCGCATCACCTCCCTGCGCTGTGGTTCGTGGAGATCGGACCGCGCCTCGCCGTCACTCGACGACGAGACCATTCACCTCGAGGTCGCCGAAGAGGAGAGCCACCCGGCTCCCGCACTGGACGGCCCTTCCCTGGTTCGAAAAGAGGATGAAGTAGGTTCGTCCCTCCATCGGGCGCCCGCCCGAGCGGAGCGAACCCGTCTTCGGGAACGAAGGCACGGAGAGCATCCGGCCGGAGGCCTGGTCGAAGAGGTGCGGCTTCACGCCGCGGGCGAAGAGGGGAGAGGCTTTCCCGGCGTCGAGCACCCGGTAGCGAAGGTCGACGACGTGGCCCGCAGCGGTGGTCCGGGCGGAAGAGAGCTTCACGCCGAACCTCGTCTCGGCGAGGCGGAGGGACTCGCGGGCCTCGGTCCATGAAGCCTGGGCGGGCTGGCGTTCC
>CALMDF010000396.1 GCA_937864895.1 uncultured Holophagales bacterium
GCGTCTACCAGTTCCGCCACTTTCGCACGAGCGGGGAGCGGGAGGATACGACGCGTCGGGGGTGGCGTCAAACACCGGAAGCCCTCCGGACCGCCTCGCCGCCGCGCCGGGCGGGGTCAGCCAGCGAGGTACTCCAGGGCGGCCTGGTCGTCGGGGAAGATGCGGATGAGCGTGTCGAGGCGGGTGAGCTTCAGGAGGGCGACGACGCGGTCCTTCGGCCTCACGATGGCCATGCGGCGGTTCCTCTCCTCGAAACGCTGGAGGTAGCCGATGAGCTCGCCCAGGCCGGTGGAGTCGAGGGTGTCGATCTTCTCGAAATCGAGGAGGACCGGTCCCTCGTCCTCCTCGAGGACCTTCGAGAGGAACTCGGAGAACTGGCGTGCGCTCTCCCCCAGCTTGACGACCCCCTGGATCCTGAGGACGGTCGTGCCGTCGTGCCGCTCCCGGAAGATGATCACGCTGCACCTCCGGTGACCCTCTCGCGCATCGCGACGAACCGCCCGATCCGGTCGCGGTCGCGGGCCGAAAGCTCGAGGAACCTCAAGCCGAAGACCGGGTGGAACGAGCCCGCCTCGTGAGCCCGCCGGGCGACCTGCCCGCGGCTCTTCACCGAGTCGGTGTCCTCGGGGAGGAAGAACTCCACGTCCACGATCCGGCCGACGTTCAGCTCGCCGTCCACCTCGGCCAGCAGGCCGTTCACGGAGACGTTCATCGTCTTGCCGTGGACCGTGACGCCCGCCTCGCGCACCTCGTGGACCCGGAGCATGGTGTTCACCTCGCGCCGCTCGGCCACTTCCGTGAGGCGGCGGGCCTTGTCGAGGAGCTCGGCCTCGGGGAAGGGGGCGAGGAGGAAGTCGTTGATGCCCGGGACGAGGCACTCCTCGAGGTGCGTCGACCCGGACGGGACGACGACCATGATGGAGACGCCGCGCCACCGAGGGAGGGACCTCAGGTGCCGGGCGGCCATGAGCCCCCCCTCGGGGCCGAAGGACTCGTCGAGGATGACGAGGTCGACCGCAGGCGAGGCCGGGATCGTGTCGAGCCCCTCGATCGTGCCGATCGGCGTGACGAGGTAACTCGCGCCGTCGAGGACGGCCTCGGCCGGGGAGAGGACCCCGTCCCGCCGGCCCGCGAGGACGACGTGGCGGACCTCGGTCGCGGCTTTCACGCCGCGGCCCCCTTCTTCACGGTGACGGCCCCGGAGGCGACCAGCCGGCCTTCGCCGTCGGTGACGACCCCTTCGAACCTCACGATGGAGCCCAGGACGCCCGCGATGCGCACTTCGACCTCCAGGACGTCGCCGCTCTCGGGCGTCCTGTCGAACGTGAAATCGGAGACCCCCGCGAGGAAGCCGCTGCGGCCGATGCCGGGATCCCCCCCCTCGAGGAGGAGCGCCGCCTGGGCGACGACCTCGACGAGCGTGAGGGGCGGCAGGAACGAGCCCGCTTCCGTCCTCCTCCCGTTCACGGTGACGAGCGCCCGGACCCGCCCCTCCGCCGGCCCGCGCTTCTCGACCGTGCGCTCGACGAAGCGGAAGGGGTAGACGTGGGGCAGCTCCTCCCGGCAGGGGTTCACGCGGCCTTCGACTCGACGAACTCGCAGAGGGCGTTCACGGAGGCGAAGGCCTTGACCCCCACCTCCTCGTCCTGGACCTTGATCCCGAACTCTTTCTCGATGCCGAGGACGAGCTCGAGGGCGTCGATCGAGTCGAGCCCGAGCCCGCCGGGGTCGTCCCCGAAGAGGGGCGCGTCGTCCTTGATGGACGCAGGCTCGATCTCCAGCTTCAGCTGCCGGACGATCAGCTCCTTCACGCGCCCCTTCAACTCTTCAACCTGCTGCATTCCGCCTCCTTCCGGGCGATGGACGAGAGTATACGAGGGCGAAACCCGCGCGACGAGGAGGAGACTGGGAGTCAGCCGACGAAACCGCCGTCGACCCGGATCGTCTGGCCCGTCAGGTAGGCGGCGCCCTCTCCGCAGAGGAAGGAGACGAGGGGCGCGATGTCCTCCGGGGTGCCGAAGCGGCGGAGGGGGATCCGCTTCGCGAAGTCCTCCCGGGCCTCCTTCGTCAGGAAGGAAATCATCTCGGTCTCGACGAAGCCGGGGGCCACGCAGTTCACCGTGACGCCGTACGGGCCGACCTCGGCGGCGAGCGACTTCGTGAACGCCACGAGCGCCCCCTTGGCCGCAGAGTAGTTCGTCTGGCCCGCGGCGCCGGTCAGGGCGGCGAGGGACGAGATGTTCACGACGCGGCCCCAGCGGCGCCGGAGCATCCCGCGGACGACGGCCTTCGTGGCCCGGAAGCTGCCGCCGAGGGAGGTGTCGATCACCTCGTCCCAGTGGGCTTCCGGCATGAGGGCGAAGAGGCCGTTCTTCAGCACGGCCGCGTTGTTGACGAGGACGTCGATCCCGCCCCGCTCGGCGTCCATGCGGTCCGCGACGGCGGTGATCTCCTCCTTCGAGGTGGCGTCGGCCTTCGCGGCCTCGGCGCTCCCGCCGGCCTCGGTGACGAGGCGGACCGTCTCGGCGGCGCCGCTCTCGTCGGCCCGGTAGGAGACGAGGACATGGAACCCGTCGGTGGCGAGCCTCCCGGCGATCGCCCGGCCAATGCCGCGCGAGCCCCCCGTCACCCAGGCGACCTTCTGCCGTTCGGTCACGCGGTCTCCTCCTTCGGCGCGGCCCCGGCGATCGCCTTTCCGGCGAGCTCTCCGAGGTCCGACGCGAAACGGGCGATTCCAGCCGGATCTTCGAGGACGTCGGCCTTCGAGCGCCGGAGGGTCCAGCGGTGCATCTTCGAGAGGACGTCACCCGGCCCGATCTCGGCGAACCGGGTCTCCCCCGCCGCTGCCAGGGCGCCGAGGACGTCGGACCAGCGGGAAGGCCGGGAGATCTGCTTCCCGAGGACCTGCCGGGCCTCCTCCTCGCTCCTCACCTCCCGCCCGAGCATCGGGGCAAAGAGGGCCGCCCGGCCGGGCCAGGAGAGGCGGACGTTCCGCGCGACCCAGGCGGAGAGCTCGTCGGTGACCGGTTCGAGCGCGGGCGAGTGCATGGGCCACCCCAGCGGCAGCGCCTCGGCCTTCAGGGCGCGCAGGGAGAGGTGGTCGAGGGCCCGGAGGACGTGCTCCCGGCGGCCCGTGAGGACGAACTGCTGGGGGGCGTTCACGTTCCCGATCGCCAGCTCGCGCGGGTCGCGGGTCATGCGGGAGAGCTCGTTGTTCACTTCGGCCTCCGGGAGACCGATGACGAACCCCATCGTTCCCGCGGGGGCCTTCTCGCGGAGGAGCCGCTCGGCCTCGAGGAGGACGTCGAGGGCGCTCCAGCGGTCGAGGACGCCCGCGGCGACGAAGGCCGCGTAGGTCCCGAGGCTGTAGCCCGCACAGGCCGAGGGCGCCAGGCCGTGCTCCGCGGCGAGGACGTCGAGCGCCGCGACCGAGACGGCGAAGACCCCGACCTGGGCCGGGAGGTCGTCGTGGAGGTCGGCACGCCCCTCGCCGAAGAAGACGGACGGCAGGTCGACGCCGGTGCGCTCGGCGACCTCCGAGAAGAACGACGCGACGCCGGGGTGGGGGCGGGCGAGCGCCTCCCCCATTCCCGCCTTCTCCGAGAGCTGGCCCGGGAAGAGCGCCGCGAACTTCACGCCGCGACCCCACGCTGCTCCCCGCCGTCGGGGAACGCCTCGGCGAGGGAGACGGACGGGTGCTTCGAAAGAAGCCGGGTCAGGCGCGGAATCACCCGCTCCCTCCCGCCGAAGTGGACGAGCCGGGCGACGGGAGAAAGGTCCATCGGCGGGTGCTCGTCGTCGACCTCCCAGGGGTGGAGGTAGAGGACAGGGCTGTCGCCGCCCGCGAGGGCCGCCTCGACGGCCGCCGTCACGCGCGCCTCCCGCGA
Source organism: uncultured Holophagales bacterium (assembly GCA_937864895.1). Taxonomy (GTDB): domain Bacteria; phylum Acidobacteriota; class Thermoanaerobaculia; order UBA5066; family UBA5066; genus UBA5066. The sequence continues at coordinate 3,888 of CALMDF010000396.1, forward strand.
GAGGCGTGAGGTCCACCCCCCGCCGAGCATGGCGGGGCGTCCGAAGAACGTCCCGACGAGCGGCGGGACCTCGAGCAGGGGCCCCGCGGGCGTCTCCAGGACGACGGGACGGGTCGGGTTCGAGGCGTCTCCGATCGGCGGGACGGCGAGAAGCGACGAGTCGACCCGGAAGCCTTCCTCGACGAGCGTCGCGAGATGGGGGCTCGCGGTCGAGCGGAACGACCACTCGGCGGCGCGATAGGCCGCGACGGTGCCGCTGCCGGCTTTCTCCAGGGCGGCCCGGGCCGACAGGAGGTCGGTGCGGAATTCCTCGCCGGACAGGACGTTGGCCCGCCGGTGGAGATCGCCGTGGCAGCCCACCTCGTGCCCCGCCGCGACGATCCGCCGGACCAGCCCGGGGTGGCGCCGGGCGACCCAGCCGAGGACGAAGAAGGTGGCGCGGGACGACGTCCTTTCCAGGAGGCCGAGGACGCGCTCCGTCGCCGGGACGACCCTGGAGGGGAACGTGTCCCAGCGGACGGGGACGTCGTACTCCGGGTGGCCGCAGACGTGGAACCACTCTTCGACGTCGACGGTGAGAACGAGCCTCGGGCCGGGCATGGCGCCGGATTATGACTCGTCGGAACCGGTCGTCTTGAAGTGGACGGAGAGCCACGCCGTGACCCACGTGTCGCGAAACGGCCGGTAGTGGCGCGGCCCCGTGAGGTAGATCGACCGGATCGGGACGACCTCGAACTTCCTGAGGCGTCTCGACGCCCTGATGAGCATCTCGTTCTCGATGGCGTAGCGGTTCGCGGTGAACCGCAGCTGGCGCAGGAGCTCCGTCGAGAGGACCCGGTAACCCGACTGCCCGTCCTCGACGGGGAGCCCGGTCATCCGGGAGAGGACCTTGTCTCCCAGCTCGTTGGCACGGCGGTTCTTCGAAGGCATCCCCTCCGGGTCGGAGAGGCGGCTTCCGATGACGAAATCCGCCCCCTTCCGCGCTGCGGCGAGGAGCGCCGGGAGGTCGTCGGGTTCGTGCTGGCCGTCTCCGTCGACGAACGCGATGTGGGTCCAGTCGCCGGCGAGGAGGTGCTCGAGCCCGTCGCGGAGGGCCCTCCCTTTACCACCATTCGTCTCGCGGCGCAGAACTTTCGCACCGGCCTCCCGGGCGACCTCGGAAGTCCCGTCATCGCTCCCGTCGTCCACCACCAGGACGTACGGAACGTGTCGCAACAAGCCCGAGACCACGTCACCGACCCACGTTTCGCACTGAAACGCGGCGACGAGCGCGGCGGGCCGAAAGAGGCTTTCTGTAGTTGACGTGCCCCGCAACTTTGTGAAAATTAGCACGAGCGCCTCATGGGCACAC
>CALMDF010000397.1 GCA_937864895.1 uncultured Holophagales bacterium
CTCCGCTCTGGTCCCGCGGTTCCACCATCCGGATCGTCTCGTAGGGGCACGACTCGGCGCAGGTGGAGCAGCCGATGCACGTGCGGTCGTGGATCACCACCTGCCCGTCGACCTCGTCGCGCCGGATCGCGCCCGTCGGGCAGCCGATCATGCAGACGGGGTCGACGCAGTGCATGCAGGCGCTCGCGACCATCGTGCTCCCGTGCCGCGGGCCGCTGCGCAGGAAGCGCGGGTTGCCGTCGTGCGTGGTGGCGCAGGCGGCGACGCAGTCGTCGCAGCGGACGCAGCGGTCGAGGTCGATGACCATCGTCGCCGTGCCGTTGATGACGCGGCGGTCGGCGAGGAACTCGAGGAGGCTCTGGGGGAGGCCGGACCCGGTTTCCGCCGTGGCTGCGGGGCGTTCCTCCGTCGCCGCCGGCGCCTTCTCCGGCGGGAGAAGCTCTGCGGACGTCCCGGGCAGGACGACCGCCTCGAGGACGTGGGTGGGGACGACGAGGACGTCCACGTACCCGACAGCGCGCAGAGAGCGGCGATAGGGAGGCATCGTCCCGGTCCGCCAGCCCGCGACGAGCTCGTCGAGCCCGAACGCCTGGCCCTTGCCCAGGTAGGAGACCGTCCGCTCGCCGCGGTGGTGCCGCTCGGAGACCCGGGCGAATCCCGACCGGACGAGGATGAGACCGCCGGGGTAGTGCCCCTCCTCGGCGATGAGGGGCTCGCGGTCGAGGCGGCCGGACGGGTCGGCGGTCGCGAGGCTCTTGAAAGACGTGTGCCACTCGAACTCGCCGTGGCTCTCGAAGGCCGTCGCGTCCGCGACACGCGCGAGGTCTTCCGCCGAGAGGTGCGCGAAGAGGGGCGTCTGGCGGAGGTGGGCTTCGAGGCTGTGCTTGCGATAGAGCCCGTCGATGTGGGCCCGGATCTGCGGGGCGCGGCGGCGGATGTCCCGGAGCCCCTGCCAGCGGATCTCGAGGAGCTCGCTCGGCTCCTCGGCGAAGACGGTGGCCGTCCGGGGCGACCGGCCGAGGGCCGCGATCTCGCCGAAGAACGCACCCTCGCCGATCGGGGCGGTCCGGTACCGGTCGAGGACGCCCGGGATGTCCTGGAGGAAGACGGCGGGGTCTCCGGCGGCCCCGAAGAGCCGGCCGAGCGCGCCGAGGGAGGTGTCGACGTCCCGGACCTCCGGCTCGCGCGCGTTGCGCCAGAGCTGGGCGACGGCCGCCCCCCACCCCTTGCGGCGGACCGGCTCGCGGGCGGCCGGGACGAGCCCGGCCCCCCCGGTGCCGCCGGACAGCACGGCCCGGACCCGGCCGGAGACGACGAAGAAGGCGCTGTTTCCGTAGTCCCCCTCGAGAACGACGACGTCGCCCGGTCCGAACTTCCGGAGGCGGCAATCGTTCGCGAGGATTCCCGCCAGGGGAAGCGCCGCGGGGAATGCGCCCGCGTCGATCTCGCAGAACGGCGGACGTTCCAGGATTCGCGAGACGTCGGCCTCGGTCATCCCGGGGTCGAACGGCTCGGCCCACCGGGCGGGCCTCGACACGTGCACCGAGGTAGGGATCAACCGAGTCTCTCCCCGTCGGGGCTCCCGGGCTTCACGACTGCGGGGTCCCGCGGTAGGTCGAGGCGGCGGGAAGGAGCTTGTCCAGCGAGGCGAGGGCGTTGCCGTCGTGCTCGGCGACGAAGCCCTTCGCGGCCGTACCGACCGACTCGGCGGCTCTGAGCAGGGGGGCGGAGTCGCCGGCCTTCGCGACGAGGTCGTCCGTGGCCTTCAGCATCGCCGCGACGGCCGGGAGCGGAGTGACCGCCTGGACGGCCTGGAGCCTCTTGCGGGCCCCCGCGATCGCTTGGCTGGCAGAGTCGAGGTAAGGCCCCGCTTTGGTGGCCCGGGCTGCGGCGCGGAGGCTGTACTCGAGGTCGAGCGCGATCCCGGTGACGAAGAGAACCCTCTTGTGCGCGGCCGTCGCGGGCCGGTTCTTCGCGTCGGCCGAATTCTTGAAGTTGTGACGGATCTCTCCCTGGCTCCACGCGACGAGCTCGAACTCGCTCCGGGGCTTGTGGCCGCCGACGTTGACAAGCTCCTCGTCGGGGACCGTGTGGCACTGGAAGCAGTTCGAGACGGCCCGGTAAAGCTCCTGCGGCCGGATCATGCCGGCCGCGGCCGACTTGGCGAGCCGCTCAGTCCGGTGCGCGGCGGTCTCGGTCTCCTTCGTCGTGCCCTTGGGGCCGTACGAGTTGTGGACGTCGACCCAGTCGCGGGCCGCGCCGTGGCAGGACTCGCAGGTGACGCCCCACATGGCCACGGACTTCCCGTCGCGCATCCCCTCGGTGTAGTGGCAGGTCAGGCAGTACGGGTTGACCTTGATCCGCGAACCTCCCAGCTTTCCGACGATCTCCTGCGCCCGGGGCTTGCGGTGCATCTCCTGGAACGTCTGGGCGTGGTGCGTGAGGCCCCAGGTGGCGAGCTCGGACTTGTGGCACTCCCCGCACTTCTCCGGCCCGACGACCCGCGCGGGATCCTTCGCGGCGCCTCCCCGGAAGGTCGGCTCGGCCGCCGTGGCGGACCCGGTGACCAGCAGCAGGGACAGGGACAGGGACAGGAGCGCCCCTCCCCTCGAAGCGCGCGGGGCCTCGAACGCCTTCCGTCCGTTGCCGTCGGTCCTGACCGTTGAGCTCATCTCTTTCCCCCTTCGTCGAGAAGCTGGTTCGTCATCTTCAGGCATCCAGGACGAGGTCGCTCGAGGGAACGGCGATGCAGGCGAGGCACGCCCCTCGGGGGACCGTCGCTCCAGGCGGCCGGGAATGCTGGAAGGTTCCGGAGAGGACCTGGACCGCGCAGCTCCCGCAGTTCCCCGCGCGGCAGCCGGCGTCCCAGGTCATCCCGGCGGCCTCGGCAAGGCCGAGGATCGACGGGGTGGACGGGTCCCAGGCGCAGGTTCGTTCCGAGCGGGAGAAACGGACTGCGAGGGGCGGACCCTCGGCGGCGGCGCTCGCCGCGGGAGCGGCCGGGCGCGGGAGAGCCGAGGGCCCGAAGGCTTCCAGGTGGAGGTGCTCCGGGGGGACGCCCCATTCCGCGAGACCGTGGGCGAGGTCCTCCATCATCCCGCCGGGCCCGCAGAGGAGGAAGTCCCCGTCCGGCCTCTCGAGGAGCTGCGACAGGAGCGGCAGCCCCAGGCGGCCCTCGAGGACCGTCACCGGGTCGCCGGGCGGGCCAGCCGCCTCCCCGGGGCCCGGCTGGCTGAGGCAGACGGCGACGCGGAAGCCCGGGATCGCGGCGAGGTGCTGCAGCTCGGCCCGGCGCAGGCGCTGGGCCCCGTTTCTCACGCCGTGGAAGAGCCAGACCTCCCTGCCCGGAGCGGCCTGGGCGAGCTTCGCGAGGGACTGCGCGACGCTGAGGAGAGGCGTGAGCCCTACCCCGCCGCCGATCAGGACGACGCGGGACCCGGCCGCGGCCGGGTCGAGGCCGAAGGTGCCGCGGGGCGCCTGCAGGTCGAGGACGTCTCCCGCGCGGACCTGGTCGTGGAGATGCCCCGACGCCCGTCCCGGGCCGAGGTCGGGCCGGTTCGGCGGGGGGCCGACGCGCTTGACGGAGACCTCGTACCGGTCCGGCCGGGGAGCGCACGAGAGGGAATAGCAGCGGACGACCGGTCGCTCGGCCCCGGCGATCCGGAGCTGCACGGTGACGTACTGGCCGGGGAGGAACGGGGGCAGGGGCCTGCCGTCCTGGGGAACGAGGTGAAACGTCACGATGTCCGAGGCCTCTTCCACGGCTTTGCCCGCGACGACGAACTGCCGCCAGCCCTGCCAGGCGGGAGCGGGCCCCTCCTGGGGGCGGGCGAGAGCAGCCTGCCGTGTGCTCCGGCAGGTCTCGTCCACGACCGACTGGAACTCGCGGCGCCGGCGCGCGCCGGCCTCGCCGGTGCTTCGCCTCCGGCGCGCCGCGTCGCGCAGCGCGCGCGTGGCCTGCACCGCCGTCAGGAGGGCGCCGGCGCAGCCTGCGGCGGCGAGGGCCTGGAGGACGACGGACATGCTCAGAACTTCAGGAGGACCTCGGCCCGTCCTCCGTAGCGCAGCTCGAGCGCCTCCCGGGCCAGGGCGAAGGTGTCGAGACGCACGATGAAGCGTTTCCCGAGGGCCTGCTGCAGGCGGCATCCGAGCGCGCCCGAGAGGCTGCGAGTGGCCTCGGTCTCCTCGCGGGCTCCGGCCTCGAGGACGAGCTGGGTCCGGGCGCCGTTCCAGAATCTCTGGTAGCCGAGGGCTCCGCCCAAGACGTCCTTCGACCGGTTCGAGAGGACGGGGGCCCAGGCTCCGACGCCGGATCCCTCGAAGAGGATCCCGGCGTTCACGAGCGGGCCGCCGGTCCCGGCGGCCCGGGCCGCGGGGGTGTAGTTGTCGAAGGCGGCGAAGAGGCTCAGGTAGGCGAGGTCGTGGGTGGACTGCGGCGTGATCGAAGCCGTCCCGAAGACGAGGACTCCCGAGCCGACGGCCGAGGTGTCCTCGCCGGCCGGGGCGGAGACGAGGACCCGTACCACCGTGTTGATCCGTTCCGAGGCGATCCTCTGCGTGGCGCTGAGGCCGGCGTAGAGCGCGTCGCCCTTCTCGCCCGAGTCGACGTAGGCGACGTCGAACGCGATCTGGCTCTTTCGGACGTCCACCTCGCTGAAGAGGGCGTAAAGCCGGGCGCTCGGGTCTTCCACGTTGTCGCCGCCCCGGTGGACGTTGCCCCAGCCGAACATCCCCGTGACCCGCAGATTCGAGGTGCCCCGTGGGCGCATCGTGTTCCTGACCACGCCGGCGGAGTCGATCGGGTCGCCGACGAGCATCCCGTCCTGCGCGATCACGGGCATCCGGCCGACGCCGAAGCCGTAGTCGAGGCCCTTGCTGTCTTTCGGGTCGAGCTTCGGGAAGAGTTCGCCGAAGTCCCCCTCGAAGTAGAGCGTGTCGATTTCGGCGTTGAGCTCGTTCACCGTGCCGCGCAAGGCGTCGGGGGAGAACGTGTACCCGGAGAACCGCCCGTTTTGGTCGAGCGGCCGGAACCCGATGACGACCCGCTCGGTGGGCGTGAGCGAGAGCTGCCCGAAGAGGTCGAGGCGGTTCGCCCACTGCGACCGTTCTTCCGTCCCGCTCTCCCAGATACCGTGGATGGCGGACCGCAGAACGCCCCAGGCGAAGAGGCTGGGCTGCCACACCGCCCCGGTGGGCAGCGTGAAGCCCTTGCCGAGCGTCCCGGTGCCGAG
>CALMDF010000398.1 GCA_937864895.1 uncultured Holophagales bacterium
CGGGGAGCGCCGGGGGATTTCCAGGGCCCGTTTTGGAGGAGGGTTAGGGCAGCCTGAGCTTGCGGGATGGGGGCGGAGACGAGGCTCGACCGTGAGGCCGCGGCGGCTCGCCGGAGGCGGCGCTGGCCGGCAGGGGCATCAGGGGAGCACGGGAGCCGGTAGGGCGACGGGAAGTTCATGGAGCTGCGCGTGGGCGCGCGGCTGGGGCACCTCTGGACCGATCCCACGACGACGGAGGTGCTGGAGGACGAGAGCGTCTCCCGCGGCGCCGTGGTCGCAGCGTTCCGGGCGGACACCCGGAACAACGTCCCGTTCCCGAGCAAGGGCGTCGCCCTGCGGACCACGATGGACTGGGAGCCCCCGAACCTGGGCTCGGACCAGAGCACGCGAAGGTTCTCCGCCATCGGAATGGGTGCGGCTTCCCACGGCAAGAACGTCGTCCAGTTCCTGGCGGCAGGAGGCAGCCCCGTGAAGACCGAGCTGCCGTACTACGACTGGTTCGAGCTGGGGGGGTTCCGCCGCCTCTCGGGCTACTCGCAGAGCGAGCTCCTGGGCCCCTACATGGCCTTCGGCTCGGTGACGTACCTCCGGGAGATCGGCCGGTTCGCAAGCTCGATCATCGGTGGGGCGACGTACCTCGGCGTCTCCTTCGAGGCCGGAAACACCTGGACGGACGGCGCCGACGTGAGCTTCTCGGACCTTCGGTACGCCGGGTCGGTCTTCGTCGGCGTCGACAACCCGCTCGGCCCGGTCTACGTCTCCTACGGCATCGCAGAGGGTTCCCGGCGCACGGTCGGCTTCTCGCTCGGCGTGCCGTTCTGAGGTGACGGTGGGCGGGCGCGTTCAGCGCGCGCGGACGAAGGAGACGTCGAAGGACTGCCGCTCGACTGCCTGGAAGTAGACGCCCCGGAGCTGGTCGGCCGCCGGGTCGTACGCGAGCGTGTAGGTCGAGCCGGGGTAGTTCACGTCGCGCAGCTCGACGAAGACCTTCACCGCCGCCTCGTCGCGCCAGGCTCTCGCCTGCGCGACGTGGATCGGGTTCGGGTTCAGGTAGGCGGCGTCGAGGGTCCCGTCCTCCCGGGCGCTCCGGATGTCGAGGACGTAGCCTCCGTCCTGCCGGAGCCAGGGCCCCGTGATCGCCTGATACTCGCCCGGCGCCGTCGTCGCCGCGGCGACGGGGGCCGTCTCGGGAGGGGCGGCGGAGTCGACCCTCCCTCGCGAGAGGAACAAGGCCGCGGCGAGGGCGAGCGCTACGACGGCTCCCGCGAGCAGCGCGAAGCGCCGGCGGGACGGGGCCTCGGCGGCACGGCTCTCCCGGGCCTTCCGCTTCCGGGTCACCGCGTCGCCGGGAAAACCGACTTCCAGTCGTCCTTCATGCTCACGATTCTCCACCCCTTCCCGGGCGCCTCGTCGAGCGCCTTGTCGAGGCGCCCGAACGGGGACTTCCGGTCGTAGGCGTACTCCCGCTCGGCGTCGTCGTGGCGGAGGATCAGGCCGAGGCGCGGGCCGGGTCCGGCCGTCGTCCACTCGAGCATCTGGAAGTCGCCGTCCGAGTTGCCGAAGGCGAGGATGGGGCGGCGCCCTATGAACTTCTGGATCCCGACGGCCTTTCCCGCCTTGTCGTCGACGAAGTCGACCTTCGGGAGGCGGACGATGGCCGGCACCCCTTCCTTCACGCGGTACTCGGTCGCGATCGTCGACCCGACGACCTGCTCCGGCGGGACGCCGTAGACCCGCTCGGAGAAGCTCCGGATCATCTCGACGCCTCCGCCGGAGACCAGGTACGTCTTGAACCCGTTCGCGCGCAGGTACGCGAGGAGCTCGAGCATCGGCTGGTAGACGGTCTCGGTGTAGGGGCGTCCGAAGCGCGGGTGCCGGGCCTTAGCGAGCCAGTCGGAGACGGTGGCCGCGAACTCGTCCGTCGTCATCCCGGCGTGCGTCGCGACGAGGAGGTCGAGGAGCCCCTTCTCGCCGGCGGCGGCGAGGGCCTTCAGGTCGCCGGAGAGCACGGCCGAGAACGGCGGCGTCGTCTTCCACTCCGGGTGCTGCGGTGCGAGCGCCTTCACTCGGTCGAGCGCGAAGGCGAGCTGGACGTACATCGGCTGCTCGGCCCAGAGGGTCCCGTCGTGGTCGAAGACGGCGATGCGCTCGGCCTCCGGCACGAAGCGCGGCGAGTTCGGGGTGGTGACGTCGCGGACGAAGGAGATGATCGCCCGCCTGGCGGCCGTGTCGTTCCAGCTCGGAAGCGGGTCGACGGACCCGGCCCGGGCGACACCGGTCACGAGGACGGAGGCGAGCAGGAATGTTTTCAGTGCGGCTCTCATCAGGGGTTCCTTTCTCGTGGGCCGATGGGGCCGCACCCGCCCTGGACGGACGGGGCGGCCCCGGGGTCTGCCGGACGTCCGGTCCCGGCACTGCTTGGAGCCGGCGGTCAGCTAGCTCGTAGAACTGCGCCCATCCATCGAATCCGAATTTGGGCAGCGCGACGGGAAATCTTGAGATCCCAGCCTTCTCGGCGTAAGCGGCCGGAACGCCGATCCGAAAATCAAACCCGACCAGGGCCGAGCCCTGGTCGGGCCGAGGTCAGCTCACTTGCCCGGGCCGATGGCCCCATTCGAGAGCTGTTCCATGATCGCGTCCAGGTTCATAGATCCGCTTCGCTGGCTCGGCGGGTACTCCTTGAACGACTGCACGAATTGACCGACGACTGCCTGCGCCGGGACCAGCGTCCAGAGCTTGTCGGCCTGCCAGCGGCGGTACAAGTCTGACTCGAACGGCGCGCGCTCGAACGGGTCTGCACGCAGGTTCACGACCAGCGGGACGTTGGCGCTGGTGCGCTTGCCGCTGAACAGGTTGCCTTCGATCCACGAGAAGTTGATCTTCCAGTCGTCGTAGCGGATCGCGTTCAGGCCAGCGTTGTCGTCGAAGTAGAAGATCTCGCGGCGCGGACCCGCATCCACTTCACCCTTGAAGCGGGGCATGAAGTTGTAGCCGTCGAGATGGTTCTTGAAGGTCTTTTCGCCCACCTTCAATCCGGTGAGCAGCTCCTGCTTGACGTTGGGATCGCCCGCCGCTGCCAGGAACGTCGGCAGCCAGTCTTCCTGGGAAAAGGTGTCGTTGATGATCGTGTTCGGCTTGATCACGCCGGGCCAGCGCACGATGCCCGGCACGCGGAATCCGCCTTCGAAGGTCGTACCCTTCTCGCCCCTGAACGGCACCATGCCGCCGTCGGGCCAGCTGAAGGCTTCCGCGCCGTTGTCGCTGGTGAAGACGACGATCGTATTGTCCACGACCCCGAGGTCGTCGAGCTTCTTCAGGAGCGTGCCGACTAGCGAGTCGAGTTCCATCATGCCGTCGGCGAAGAGCCCGTAGCCGCTCTTGTCCTTCCACTTCGGGGACAGGTGGGTCCAGACGTGCATGCGAGTGCTGTTGAACCACAGGAAGAACGGCTTCTTCGCCTTGACCGAGCGGTCCATGAAGTCGACCGAGCGCGCGACGAGGTCTTCGTCGACGGTTTCCATCCGCTTTCGCGTCAGCGGTCCGGTGTCCTTGCAGCTCTGCTTGCCCCACCTGCCGAAGCGCGGCACTTCCGTTGGGTCATCGACGTTCGTGGCCTTGCAGTCCAGCACGCCGCGCGGGCCGAACTGCGCATGGAAAGCTGGGTCCTTCGGGTAGTCGGGATCTTCCGGCTCCTCCTCCGCATTGAGGTGGTAGAGGTTGCCGTAGAACTCGTCGAAGCCGTGCACGGTCGGCAGGAATTCGTTGCGGTCGCCGAGATGATTTTTGCCGATCTGCGCGGTCACGTAGCCGTGGGGCTTCAGGAGCTGCGCGATCGTCGGGTCCTTGTCCTGAAGACCCTGTCGCGCGCCCGGCAAGCCGACCTTGAGCAGCCCGGTGCGGAACGGTGACTGGCCGGTAATGAATGCGGCACGACCGGCGGTGCAGCTCTGCTGCCCGTAGTAGTCGGTGAACAGCGCACCTTCGCGCGCGATCCGGTCGATGTTCGGCGTACTGCCGCCCATCATCCCGCGGTGGTAGGCGCTGATGTTCCAGATGCCCACGTCGTCGGTCATGATGACCAGGACGTTGGGCTTCTTCGCCGCCGCCTTGGCGGGCGCCTGGGCCAGAGCCGGCGCGGCGGCGATCGCCAGGGCCATCGAGGCCGTGGCCGAAACGAGGAATCTTCGGAGGAATCGGGTGCTCATCTGCTCTTTCTCCTTCTATCTGATGGGTTGAGCGGGGGTTGGCTCGGTGGTCCGGCTTGAGCTGGAGACGGAAGCAAGGCCGGAGGCGATCGCCGCGAGGAGCGTCTCCTCGTCGACGGGCTTCAGCAGGTAGGCGGTGGCGCCGGCCGCCAGCGCGCGACTCCTCGTCTCGGGCTGGTCGTGGCCGGTGACGATGACGACGGGAATCCGGTCCCCGGCGAGGGCGAGCCGCGTGAGCACCTCGAGACCGTCCATCCCCGGCATGTGAAGGTCCAGCAGGAGGCAGTCCGGCTCGTGGTCCGCGAGGGACTCGAGGAAGTCCGCGCCGGACGGGAACGTCTCCACGTCGTGCCCCGTCGAGCGGAACAGCCGTCGGAAGGCGTTCCGGACGGGCTCCTCGTCGTCCACGACGGCGATGAGAGGCCTGGTTCGGGACATCTGAAGAGAGGATGGGGAGTCCTCGCAGTCCGCGGTATTGGACCTTGGTCCAACGCCCGGTAAGATAAAGAGAGCGATGGCTTTGAGCTGGGTAACGGTCGCGTGGTCGGCGGCGATCTCGGCATCGCTCACGCTCGCGCTCGTGAACCTGCTCGTCTGGGCGAGGGACCGGACGTCCCGGTCCCATCTCCTCTTCGCGACGGCCTCCGTCGCCAACGCCGTGTTCGGCGCCGTCGAGCTCGGCATGCTTCGGGCCAACTCCCCCGGCCACCTGGCGGTTCTCCTGCGGTGGGCGTACCTCCCCTTTTTCGTCACCTTCTGCTGCCTCATCGGGTTCGTTCGCCTCTACCTCGACGCCGGACGGCGGTGGCTCGCGTGGGCGGCGATCGGGACCGGGGCCCTCTCGTCTGTGGTCCTGAACTTCCTGTCGCCGGGAAGCCTCCGCTTCACCGCGATCGAGCGCGCGATCCCCGTCCGGTTCCTTGGGGAGACCGTCTCGGTCCCGGGTGGCGTCCTGAACCCCTGGGTCAAGATCGGCCAGCTCAGCGGCCTTCTCTTCCTGGTCTTCGTCGTCGACGCCGGCATCGGCGTCTGGCGGCGTGGGGACCGGCGACGCGCCCTGACGGTCTGCGGCAGCATGTTCTTCTTCATGGCCGTGGCGCTGGTCAACGCGGCCCTGGTCAACCTGGCAGTGGCCCGCCTCCCCTTCATGGTCACGTTCACCTTCCTCGGAGTCCTCCTCGCGATGGGGCAGGAGCTCAGCGTGGACGTCGTCCGCGCGCGCGAGCTGGCGCGAGAGCTGCGGGCGAGCGAGGCCGAGCTGCGCGAGAAGGAACGCCGGATGAGCCTCGCGGCGGAGGCCGCCGAGCTCGCCCTGTGGGACTGGGACATCCCGGACGACTCCATCTGGATCACGCCGGGGGGGCGGACGCTCTACGGCATCGACGAAGGGGAGAAGTTCGACGTGGCGCGATTCCTCTCGGCGCTCCACGTCGAAGAGCGAGACCGGATCAGGTGTCTCTTCGAGGAGAGCGTCGCCGGGTCCGGCGACTTCCAGACGGAGTACCGGGTCGTGCGGCCGGATGGAAGGACCCTGTGGATCGCGGCCCGGGGGGCCGTCGAGCGTGATGACTCAGGGGCGCCGACCCGCATGTACGGCGTGTCGTTCGACGTCACGCCGCTCAAGGTGGCGGAGCGGGAGCTCCTGCAGAAGCACGGCGAGCTCGCTCACCTCTCGCGCGTCTCGATGCTCGGCGAGCTCTCGGGATCGCTCGCCCACGAGCTGAACCAGCCGCTCACGGCGATCCTGAGCAACGCGCAGGCCGCGCGCCGGCTCCTGGCCCGTAGCGAGCCCGACGTGACCGAGGTGCGCGAGATCCTGAACGACATCGTGGCCCAGGACCGGCGCGCCGGGGACGTGATCCAGCGCCTTCGCCAGATGCTGAAGAAGGGGGAGGTGCAGCGGCTGCCCCTGGACGTCACGGAGCTGATCCTGGAGTCGCTGCGGCTCATGCGAGGCGAGCTCGCCGGCCGCGGCGTCGCCGTGACCACAGAGCTCGCAGCGGACATGCCGGTGGTGAGCGGCGACCGCGTCCAGCTCCAGCAGGTGCTCCTCAACCTCGTCATCAACGCCAGCGACGCGATGGCGGCCCTGGAGCCGACCGACCGCCGGCTCCTCGTGCGCGCGGAGCGGGACGGCGACGGGGGGGCCCGGATCTCGGTCTCGGACCGGGGCTGCGGGATTCCCGCGGACCAGCTCGAAGCCGTCTTCGAGCCGTTCGTGACGACGAAGGATGCGGGGCTGGGGCTCGGCCTCGCCGTCTGCCGGACGATCGTCCGGGCCCACGGCGGCGAGATCCGGGCCGAGAACAACGGCGAGGGGACGCCCGGGGCGACCCTCTCCTTCTTTATTCCCGGAGCGTCCCCGGGCGCATGAGCGGCCGGCTCCCGACCGTCTTCCTCGTCGACGACGAGCCGGAGGTCCTGAAGGCCGTGGCGCGCCTCCTCCGCGCGGAGGGCGTTCCGGTTTCGGCGTTCTCTTCGCCCCGCGAGTTCCTCGACCAGGTCGACCCGGAGGCTCCGGGCTGCCTCGTCCTCGACATGTCGATGCCCGGGGTCTCGGGTCTCGAGGTCCAGCGGGCGCTGGAGACGCGCGGGTGTCACCTTCCGGTCGTCTTCCTCACGGGCCGGGCCGACGTGCCGGACACCGTCCGGGCCATGAAGGGCGGCGCGTCGGATTTCCTGACGAAGCCGGTGGAGGACGAGGAGCTCCTCGGAGCCGTGCGGCGGGCGATCGAGAAGGACGCCGTGCTCCGGAGAGAGCGCGCGGAGGAGGCCCTGGTCCGGGCGCGTCTCGAGACGCTGACCCCGCGCGAGCGGGAGGTCCTCGAGCACGTCGTCGCGGGGGAGCTGAACAAGCAGGTCGCGGGCCACCTCGGGACCGTGGAGAAGACGATCAAGGTCCACCGGGCCCGCGTGATGGAGAAGATGCAGGCCTCGTCCCTCGCCGACCTCGTCCGCCTCGCGCGGCGGGTCGGAATCGGGCCGCCCTAGGTGTAGGCGCCTCGCCTCCCGCGGACCGATCCCGCCTTCAGCCGAAGCCCGATCCCCCCTCGCCGAAACGCGCCAGCCGCGCCGGGGCTTCCGGCCCGAACACGACGCAGACCGGATCCGGGACGGCCACGGACGTGCCCGTGGCGGCCGGGAGGCCCGTCGCCGGGTCGAGGCGGAAGACGACGAGCGAGCCCGAGCCCTGGTTCGCCGCGACGAGCCAGCGCCC
>CALMDF010000399.1 GCA_937864895.1 uncultured Holophagales bacterium
CCGGAGCGCGAGCGTCCCCGTCTTCGAGTCGATGGCCCGCTGGACGGCGTCGAGCTTCCCGGTCTCGGCGTAGACCGACCCGTCGGCCAGGACGAGCGTGGCCGGGCGCTTGCCGGCCTGGCGATCGCTCTGGGCGAACATCAGGTAGTCGGCCTCGGTGATGCTCGAGGTGAAGTAGATCGGGTCGACGACCGAGATCGTCGTCAGGAGGGTCGACTCGCCCCGGCCGACGAGGTTCCCCGCCTTGACCTTCGTCAGGTCGGCGAGGCCCGAGATCGGCGCCTTGATCGTCGTGTACCCGAGGTCGAGCTGGGCCTTGTCGAGGGCCGCCTTCGCCGCGTCGAGCTGGGCGAGGGCCGCGTCCCTCGCGGAGACGGCGTTGTCGTAGTCGCGCCGGCTGACCGCCTGCTGCTCGGCAAGGGGCTTCATGCGGGCGACCTCGGTCTCGGTCTGGCCGAGCCGGGCCTGCATCGTCGCGACCTGCGCCCTCGCGCTGGCGACGGCCGCCTGGAACGGCTTCGGGTCGATCTGGTAGAGGAGGTCGCCCGCCTTCACGAAGTCGCCCTCGCGGAAGTTGACGGTCTCGAGGTACCCCTCGACGCGCGCCCGGATCTCGACGTCCTTCGAGCCCGCCGTCTGGCCGATGAGCTCCATCTGGACGGGGACGTCCTTCGCGACGGCCTGGGTCACGTAGACCTCGGGAACCGGCAGGACCATCGCCTCCTTCTTCCCGCAGCCCGCGGCGACGACGGAGAGCGCGGCGAGCAGCGCCGCGGCCCGGAAGGCCGGCACGCGGTGACGGCGACCTGTTTCTTGGATGCTCATCGAATCACAACCTCCCGGGCCGGTCAGGCCCGCTGAATCGTCGTTCCGGAGCGAGGAACGTCTCGCTTTGAGGGTGGGGTAACCCGAAAGATTCTATTCCCTCGTCGATCGGGCACCGACCTGCCCGAAAGGGACGTGGCCAGCCCGCCGCCCGTTGAATAACGGGGCCTGGCGTCGGTCGGGGGGCTGGCTCTCCCGCCCGCATTTCGCCCCGCTCAGGAACCCGGCTGCGGTGTCGCGGACGCCACGGGCGGCGCGACCCCATCGGTGGGGAAGGTGAGGCGCTCCGCCTCCGTCACCCAGCCGCCTCCCATCGCCCTGTAGATCGAGACGAGGGAGCCGAGGAGGGCCGTCCTCGCCTGCGCGAGGTCGAGTTCGGCCGGGAAGAGCTTCTCCTGGGCCTGGAGGACCGTCGAGTAGGGCGAATAGCCCCCGTTGTACTGCAGCGTCGCGAGCCGCTCGTACTCCCTCGCCGCCCGGACGAGACGCGTGCGAGCCTCCGTCTGCTCGATGAGCTTCGTCCGTGCGACGAGGGCGTTCTCCACGTCGGCGAAGGCGCTCTCGACCGAGCCCTGGTACGCGAGGAGCGCGGCCTTGCGGCCCGCCTCGGTCTGCCGGACGGCGCCCCTGACGGCCCCGCCCGCGAAGAGGGGACCCGTGATCGAGCCGGCGTAGCTCCAGACCCCGGCGGGCCCCTTGAAGAGGTTCGAGAGGTCGGCGCTGGAGGCGCCGAGGACGCCCGTGAGGGAGATCGTGGGGAAGTAGAGAGCCTTCGCCGCACCGATCCGGGCGTTCGCCGCGACGAGCGCCTCCTCGGCCTGCCGCACGTCGGGCCGGCTCTCGAGGACGCTCGACGGCAGGCCCGCCGGGACCGCGGGGACCGCGAGGTCGCGGATCGACTTTCCCCGGGGAATCGCCCCCGGGGGCCTGCCGAGGAGGATCGAGAGGCCGTTCTGGGCCTGGGCGATCTGGGTCTCGATCTGGGGGACGGCCGCGGCCGCCGTCTCGTACTGCGTCCGGGCCTGCTCCAGCGTCATCTGGGAGACGAGCCCGTGCTTGAACTGCAGCTCGAAGATCCGGACCGACTCGGCGTAGGTCCCGAGGCTCCTCCGGGCGATCTCGAGCTGCTCGTCGAGGCCGCGGAGCTGGAGGTAGTTCCCGGCGACGTTTGCCACGAGGGAGAGGACGACGCCGCGGCGGGCCTCCTCGGTCGCGAAGAGGTCGGCCCGGGCCGCCTCGCTCAGGCGGCGGACCCGGCCCCAGAGGTCGAGCTCCCAGCTCGCGCTGCCGTTGAGCTGGTAGACGTCGTACGGGTTCGGGACGAGAGCGCTCCAGCCCGTGGCATTCGCTTCGCTCGCCTTCTGACGGGCGGCGCCTGCTCCGTAGCCGACCTGCGGGTAGAGCGGGGCCTTCGTCTGGGTCAGCACCGCCGCCGCGGCCTCGACGTTGGCCGCCGCGATCTTCACGTTCCGGTTGTTCGCGAGCGCATCGGCGATCAGCCCGTCGAGGACGGGGTCGTCGAACTGCCTCCACCAGGTCGTGTTCGCGGTCTCCTGGGCTTCGGCCGAGGCGTGCGCGTAGGCTGGCGGCGGCTCCATCGGGGGCCGCTCGTAGTCCGGTCCCATCGTGCAGGCCGCGGCGAAGAGGACGGGGCCGAGGACGACGAGACGTCTCATGTCAGCCCTCCTCCTCCGCGTGCGCGGGCAGCTCTTTCGTCGCCGGCTCCCTTTTCGCCTTCTCCGCGAGCCGGTCGAAGAGGTAGAAGAAGAGCGGCACGTAGAGCATCGCGAGCGTCGTCTCCCCGACCATGCCGCCGATGATCCCGGTCCCGATCGAGTGGCGTGCGTTCGCGCCCGCGCCCATGGCGATGGCGAGAGGCATGACGCCGAAGATGAACGCGAGCGAGGTCATGATGATCGGCCGGAGCCGCTCCTCGCCCGCCTGGATCGTCGCCTCCATGACGGAGAGCCCCTTCTTGCGCAGCTCGACGGCGAAGGTGACCCGGAGGACGGCGTTCTTGGCCCCCAGCCCGATCAGGACGAGAAGGCCGATCTGGAAGTAGACGTCGTTGTTCAGGCCCCGGAGCCAATTGAAGAAGAGGGCCCCGAGGACGCCGAACGGGATCGCCGTCATGACCGAGCCGGGGAGGATCCACGACTCGAACTGCGCCGCGAGGACGAGGAACACGATGACGAGTCCGAACGCGAAAGCGATCGTCGACGTGCCGCCGGACTTCTTCTCCTCGAACGCCATGCCCGACCAGGCGACCTCGTAGCCCGGCGGGAGAATCTCCGCCGCGACCTCCTCCATCGCCTCGATCGCCTGCCCCGAGCTGAACCCCGGCGCCGCGCCGCCGGTCACCTGGGCCGCCGGGAAGCCGTTGAAGTGGGGGAGGAGGTCCGGCCCGGTGACGTACTCGGTCGTCACGAGCGTCGAGAGCGGCACCATCTTGCCGCCCGTCGACCGGGTGTAGAGCCGGCTGACGTCGGCCGGGTCCTGCCGGTACTTCGCGTCGGACTGGATGATGACCCACCAGACGCGGCTGTACTGGTTGAACTGGCTGACCGTGAGCGAGCCGAACTGGGCCTGCAGGGCGGCGTAGACGTCCTGGACCGGCACCCCGAGGAGCATCGCCTTCTCGCGGTCGACCGTCACCTTGAGCTGACGGGAGGTCGCGCGGAAGGTGCTGTTGATCGTCGTGAGCTCCGGCCGCTTCTTCGCCTCGGCGAGGAACTTCTGCGAGAGCTCGCCGAGCACCGTCGGTTCTCCCCCGAGCTTGTCCTGGATCCACATCTCGAAGCCGCCGGTCGTGCCGATCCCGGGGATGGCGGGGGGCGCGATCGGGATGACGGCGCCGGTGTGGATGTCCCGGCTCCCCTCGTGGACGGACATCAGGACGGCCTTTGCGTTCTCCTCCTTCGCCCTCTTCACCGACTCGTACCGCTCCTCGAAGGGC
>CALMDF010000400.1 GCA_937864895.1 uncultured Holophagales bacterium
TCCGAGCGCGGCCCCGCCGCCTCCCCCCGCACCTGCTCCGGCGACATGTAGGCCGGCGTGCCCAGGACGGTGCCGGCCACGGTGAGGCTCGCGCTCCCGGCCTCGCGCGCCAGGCCGAAGTCGGCGAGGAACAGGCGCCCGGCCCGGTCGAAGAGGACGTTCGCCGGCTTCACGTCGCGGTGGACGATCCCCTCCCCGTGGGCGTAGTCGAGCGCCGAGGCGAGGGACTTCAGCCACTCCATCGCGAGGATCCCCGGGACCCCTTCCCGCGCCCGGTCGCGGAGCGTGCCGCCGGGCAGGAGGGGCATCACGAGGAAGAGGAGGTCGTCCACCTGCCCGAAGTCGTAGATCGGCAGGATGTGAGGGTGCTCGAGCCGGGCCGAGAGCTTCGCCTCGCGCAGGAAACGGGGAACGAAGGAGGCGTCCGAGGTGACCGCCTCGGACGACATCACCTTGACGGCGACGTGCCTTTCGAGGCCGAGGTCGAGCGCGCGCCAGACTTCCGCCATCCCCCCCGCGCCGACCCGATCCTCCAGCCTGTACCGGCCGAGGACCGCTCCGTTGCCGAGAACCGCCACGCACTCCTCCGCGATCGCCGGGGGCGGACGGTCCCCTCGCCGCCCGGACCCGCTGAACGAAAAGCCGAGCCGACAGTATAGCTTGCGGCTCTCGTCCTCTCCGGATACGGAAATGATGCGCGCGGATCATGGAACGCCGTGCCGGGACGTCGAATCATCCGCGGGCGAGGAGCTGCCGCAGACGTGCGCTATGGCTACGACCCCGGCTGTTCGCGGCCCCTCGAGGACGGGCCGCGCGGAGCCGTCCCGCGCGCGGTGGCCGCGGCCCTGGGCCTGACGTTCGAAGAGATCGGCGTCCCCGGCGACTGCGCCCCCCGGGAGGCCGCCATGAACGGTATCCCGGCGTACGCCCGCGTGGGGAGGCTCCTCTCGGTGGCCGCCCGGCAGCTCGGCGCGGGAGGCCTCGGAACGGCCGCCCCCGCCGTCGTCTCTCCCTGCAGCGCCTGCTTCCGGAATCTCTCGCGGGCGGGCCTCTCCCTCGCCCGGCATCCCGACCTGCGCGAGCAGGTGGACGAGGAGATCGCGGCCGAGGGGTTGAGGTTCGAGCCGGGCGCGGTCCGCGTGAGGCACCTCCTCGACGTCCTCTACGAGGATGCGGGGCCGGAGGCGATCCGCGCCCGCGTGAAGACGCCCCTCCAGGGGCTCGTGGCCGCCCCCTACTACGGCTGCCTCACGACACGCCCGGGCCTCCCGGACCCGGCCGCGGGGGACCCGGCGAACCCGACGCGCCTCGACGAGATCCTCTCCGCCCTCGGGGCCGTCGTCGTCCCCTTTCCGCTGAAGGCCCACTGCTGCGGCGGGCACGCGGCGGCATCCAGCGAGGAAACCGCGACCTCGCTCGTACACAGGATTCTCAGGTGCGCGGCGGAGCGGAACGCCTCGGTGATCGTCACCGTCTGCCCGGTCTGCCGTCAGAACCTCGAATCCGGCCAGGAAGCCGTCAACCGTCGCTTCCGCACCCGGTTCTCGATCCCCGTCCGCTACTTCGCCGACCTCCTCGAGGAGGCGTTCGAGGTCAAAACCTTCGGGGTCAGGTCTTGATTTTCTGGTACGAAACTCCCTCAGACAGCGGATTTGATGGCGACCTGTAGCCCGAGATCCTGAAGGCGGCGGACGAGGCGTTTGGCGGTGCGGTCACGATCGCGATCGTCGAAATGGTGAGAGCCCAGATCTCTGTAGGGGACGTGTCGGGAGAGGATGTGGTACACGGCCGTGAGGATGGAGGCGGCGACGGCGACGATGGCCTTCTTCGGCCCGCGGCGGGCGCGAAGTCGGAGGAACTGGGCTCGAAGGTAGGAGTCGGTCTTCCTCGAGGCGGGCCAGGCCGCCTGGATCAGGGCGGTCTTGAGCCATCGTCGCCCCTTGCGGAGCGCGGTGGATCGTCTCTTGCCGGCGCTCTCGTCGTTGACGGGACAGAGGCCGGCCCAGGAAACGAGATGACCGGAGGTGGGGAAACGACTTATGTCGGGTCCGATCTCGGCCAGCAGGATGTGGGCCGTGGTGTCCTTCACCCCCGGTATCGTTGTGAGCCGCTCGAATTCCGGCCGGACCGGCTCGATGAGGCTCTCCAGCCGCTGCTCGATCCGCTCGACCGCCTCTGTCAGCGTGTCGTACTGCCGGATGTGCATCTGGAGCAGGAAGCGGTGATTGGACCGGACGCACCCACAAAGAGCCTCGACCATCTGGTCCGTCGTGGACTTCATCCGGCCACGCCGACAGGCGGTCACGAGGGCCGCGTCGATCCGCTTGCCGGCGACCAGGGCCTGCAGCAGCGCCCGGCCCGTGACCCCCATGACGTCCGAAACGATCTCCGTCAGCTTCACGTTGGCGTCCTCGAGCACCTTCTGGATCCGCCGGATGTGCCGTCCGCGCTCGGCCAGCAGCTGCGAGCGCGTCCGCGTCAGCTCGCGCAGATCCTGGAATGCCGTCGGTGGGACAACGCTCCCGCGGATCAGCCCGTGCGCCAGAAGATCCGCCAGCCAACGGGCATCGCTGACATCCGACTTGCGGCCCGGCAGGTTCCTCACCTGCATCGCATTGGCCAGCACCAGCTCCGTCGCTCCCTCCAGTACGTGCCACACCGGCTTCCAGTAGACGCCCGTGGACTCCATCACCGCGTGCGTCACCCCCTCCTGGCTCAGCCACGCCCGCAGCTGTTCGAGCCCGCTCGTCATCGTCGAAAAGGACCGCACCTCGTACCGCGTCCGCGCTTTCTCGCAGATCCGCACGCAACCCACCACGGTCTCGGCGTGCACGTCCAACCCCGCACACTTCGGATGAACGACTTCCATCCCGCCTCCTTTCAGGAGACCGGCGGGGATCCCTGTCGATGGAACTCTGGTACTCGTGCTCCGGGAGTCGCCTCCCTTGGCACACTTCGGTGCGCTCTCGGGATCCCGGGTCTGACTATTCTCCGGGCTCGCTGCACCACTAAAATTCCGACCTCGTCGCCGGCTCCACGCGGAAGCTTGCGCTCCGTTTCGTCGCTCGGTGACCGCCGAAGGCCGGTGGCTGACTATTCTGGCCGGGCGGGAGCGACGGCGAGCGCGGGGTAGCCGACGAAGTGATAGAGGTTCGCCGGGGCGGTCTCCCCCAAGCCGTCCCCGCGGACCGGGAGCTCGGGAGCGCCGACCGACGTCGCGTAGGCGAGCGGCGTCGCCTCGAGCGGCACGTCGAGGTCGCGGCCGAGGCGGGAGAGCGCCACGAGCGCCAGGGGGATCGAGAAGCGCCCGCACCACGTGACCCTGTAGTCGGCCGGGCTCGAGGGGTCGACGCACGTCTCGTGGATCGCCCGCGCCTTCGCGGTCTCGAGCGGTCCGCCGAGGGCCCGGAGCATCGAGACGTCCCGCGCCGTCGCCTTGACGTAGGCGTCGACGCCTCCCTCCCCGAACGGGACGTGCCGGAAGTCGGACCCGTAGTGGATCGCGTCCGCCGAGACGACGACGGCGAGGTCCCGCCCGAGGACGAGGCCGCGCGCCTTCGCCGCCTCCGCGAGCGCCGCGCCCAGCCGCTCGCCGAGCCCGGAAAGCCTCTCCCATCCCATCGACGGGACGATCACCGGGAGGATCTCGACGTCCTTCCTCAGGTGCTTCAGCCACGCGACGATCGGCTCCACCGAGTGCTCGGAGTCGTGCATCGCCGCGTCGGCGACCGCATCGCCCTTCGGCAGGCGCGCGAGCACCTCCTCCCGGAGCGGCGACACGGGCACCTCGCCGTCGGGGGCGCGCCAGGCGCGATAGGTGTCGAAGACGAGGACGTCCTTCGCGTCGAACCTCCGGAACCGGTGGAAGACGCCGACGACGACGACGGTCTTCGCCGTCACGAGCGGGAGGACGCCGCGGTACACGCGGCCCGCGTAGAGGTAGTCGTCGTGGGGGCAGACCGCCCCGGCGATCCCCGGCGGCGGCGCGTCGCCGAGCCGCTCCGGCGGCGGGGCCGACGAGGAGAGCTCGAAGACCTTCCGCATCTGCCCTGCCGTCGTGGCGAAACCGACCCCGTCGAGCTGCCCGCGAACGCCGCCCGCGGAGGGGATCGCCATCTCCTTCCGGACCTCCTCGAGCGTGGGCGGGGCGGCCTGCGCGGCCAGCGCGAGGGCCCCTGCGAGGGCGACGGCGACGAACGTCTTCTTCATGTCGGGCCTTTCTCGCTTCCCGCCCGGCCAGGTCAGCGCCGCGATTCCCGGAGGAGCCGGTCGATCTCGACGTCCAGGGTGGCGAGCGGGGCGGGCTTGGCGAGGTACGCGTCGGCCCCCGCCTTGAGGATCCTCTCCCGGTCCCCGCTCATGGCGAGCGCGGTGAGCGCCAGGACGGGCGGGGCCGACCCGCCGCCGGCCCGAAGCCGGGCGAGGACCTCGAACCCGTCCATGCCCGGAAGCTGGATGTCGAGGACGACGAGGTCGGGAGGCGTGGACGCGGCGCGGACGACCGCCTCCGCGCCGGTCGAGACCTCGTCGACCGCGAAGCCCCTCGTCCGGAGGAACTCCCCCAGGATCGTCCGGTTCGCGTCGTCGTCCTCCACGAGGAGGATCCGGCCCCGGCTCCCGGGGACGTGCTCCGGCGCCCGTTCCGCGGGAAGAGCCGGGACGCTCCCGGAGCCCCGGGCCAGCTGTCGACGCCACGGCAGGACGACGCGGAAGAGGCTCCCCTTCCCCGGCTCGCTCTCGACCTCCGCGTGGCCGCCGTGCAGCTCGGAGAGGCTCTTCACGAGCGCCAGGCCGAGCCCGGTCCCGGCGTGCTCGCGCGAGAGCCGGGAGTCGAGCTGGGAGAAGCGCTGGAAGAGCCGCGGGATGTCCTCCGGCGCGATTCCCGGGCCGGTGTCCCGGACCTCGAGACGAACGAGCTCCGTCTCCTCGTCGGCCCCGGCCGAGAGCTCGACGAAGCCGCCCGCCGGGGTGAACTTGACCGCGTTCGAGAGGAGGTTCACGAGGACCTGCCGGATCCTCCGGCCGTCCGCCACGAACCGGACGGGAGCGGGCGGGCCGAGGAACGAGAGGTCGAGGTCCTTCCTCTTGGCGTCCTCGCGGACGATCGCGAGGGCCGACTCGCAGACCTCGCCGAGCGAGCAGGGCTCCTGCCGGAGAGAGAGCCTCTCGGCGCCGATCCTGGCGAGGTCGAGGATGTCGGAGAGGAGCGCGAGGAGGTGGCGGCCGGCCTCCTCGAGGAAGCCGAGGCTGCGGAGCTGCCGTTCGTTCAGCGGTCCGTGGGCGCCCACGCGCAGGAGCTCGGCGGCGCCGAGGATGCCGGTGAGAGGGGTCCGGAGCTCGTGGCTCATGCTCGCGAGGAACTCGTCCTTGGCCCGCGCGGCCCGCGCCAGGTCGGCGTTCAGCCGCGTGAGCTCGGCCGCCCGCTCCTCGCGCTCGGCCTCGGCCCGTTTCTGCCCGGAGATGTCGCGCGCCACCGTGGAGGAGTAGGCGAGGCTCCCGTCGGGCCGGAGGGGGGGCACGACCACCTGGAACACGGGGATCTCCCGCCCGTCCGCGGGCTTCAGGCCCGATTCCCCCTGCCAGACCTCCC
>CALMDF010000401.1 GCA_937864895.1 uncultured Holophagales bacterium
TCGAGCCAGGAGGTGTAGTTCCCCTTCCACGGGATGCCGGCGCCGCGGTCCAGCTCGAGGATCCACTGGGCGACGTTGTCGAGGAAGTAGCGGTCGTGCGTGACGGCGACGACGGTGCCGGGGTACTCGGCGAGGTGCTGCTCGAGCCAGCCGACCGACTCGGCGTCGAGGTGGTTCGTCGGCTCGTCGAGGAGGAGGAGGTCGGGCTTCTCGAGGAGGACCCGGCAGAGCGCCACGCGGCGCCGCTCGCCGCCCGAGATCTTCGTGACGTCGGCGTCGGGGGGCGGGCAGCGCAGGGCGTCCATCGCCGTCTCGAGGGTCCTGTCGAGGTCCCAGCCGTTCGCGGCCTCGATGGCGTCCTGCACGCGGCCGTACTCGGCCATGACCTTGTCCATCTCCTCGTCCGAGAGGCTCTCGCCCATCTTCTCGCCCAGCTCGTCGAAGCGGGCGAGGAGCTTCTTGACCGGCGCGACGGCGGCCTCGACGTTCTCGAGGACCGTCTTCGCCGGGTCGAGCCAGGGGTCCTGCGCGAGGAAGCCGACGCGCGTCCCTTCCGCCGGGAAGGCCTCTCCGTTGAAGTCCTTGTCGACGCCCGCCATGATCCTGAGGAGCGACGACTTCCCCGCGCCGTTCAGGCCGAGGACGCCGATCTTGGCGCCGGGGAAGAAGGAGAGGTAGATCCCCTTGAGGATCTCCCGCTGGGGGGGAACGACCTTGCGGAGGTTGACCATCGTGTAGATGTATTGCGGTGCCATGACGGGCGGAATCTAGCAGGAGCGCCCCCCTTCGCGGCCCCGGGCGCCCCGGAGGGAAACCCCGCCCGCGATCCGTCCCGTAAACTTCCGGGCCGGCCGGACCGAAACCGGACACGGAGACCGAATGAGACGAGCCCTGCCCCTTCTCGCCCTGGCCCTCCTCGCCGCCCCCTCCCGGGGGCAGGAAGCCACGCCCGCGCCGAGGGTCGCGATCTCCCCTCGCGGCGCCGAGGAGATCGCCGTCGGCCCCGGGAGGATGAGGGTCGAGTACAGCCGCCCCTTCGTCAGGGGGCGGAAGGTCTTCGGCGGCCTCGTCCCCTGGGGGCAGGTCTGGCGGACCGGCGCGAACGCCGCCACGACCCTGACGACCGACGTGGACGTCACGCTCGGGGGAATCCCGGTCCCGAAGGGGGTCTACACGCTCTACACCCTTCCGGGGGAGAAGCAGTGGACTCTCATCGTGAATCGCCAGACGGGCCAGTGGGGGACCGAGTACGACCCGAAACGGGACCTCGTCCGGATCCCGATGAAGTCCCTTCCGCGATCCGATTTTCGCGAGGCGATGACGATCTCGTTCGTCCCCGAGGACGCCTTCCGGGGCTCGCTCCAGCTCTCGTGGGAAAAGCGGGTCCTCTCCGTCTCCTACGCCTACCGGAAGTAACGGGCCGCCTCCGCGCGCCCCCAGGAGAAGACAGACCCATGGCCGCAAAGCCCGTCAGCGCCGCGCTCCTCGCCGCACTCCTCGCCGCCGTCGCGGCGCCTCTCTCGGCCGCCCCCGGCAGGAGGGCGGTCACGATCGACGACCTCTACCGCGTGAAGGGGGTCGGCTCGCCGGCCATCTCCCCCGACGGGCGGGGCGTCGCCTTCACCGTCTCGACGACCGACCTCCCGGCCGTGAAGCGCTGGACGAACCTCTGGCGCGTCGACGCCGACGGTAAGAACGCGCGCGCCCTCACCGTCCTCGACAAGAGCGACACGAGCCCGCTCTTCTCTCCGGACGGGACGACGCTCGCCTTCCTCTCGACCCGCTCGGGCTCCCCCCAGGTCTGGTTCCTCCCCGTGGCCGGCGGAGAGCCGGAGAAGAAGACGGACGTCCCCGGGGGCGTCGGCGCGTACCGCTTCACGCCCGACGGGAAGAGGCTCCTCCTCGTCGCCGAGGTCTGGCCCGCGTGCGGCGCCGACCTCGACTGCAACAGGAAGAGGGACGAGGCGATGGAGAAGGGGAAGATGAAGGCGGTCCTCGCCGACTCCCTCTTCGTCCGCCGCTGGGACTCCTGGGAGGACGGCAAGAGGACGCACGTCCTGAGGATGGACCTCGCCGACCCGAAGGCCCCTCTCGTCGACCTGACGCCGGGCGACTGGGACTCCCCCGCCTTCTCCGTCGGCGGCCCCGAGTGGGACGTCTCGCCGGACGGCAGGGAGCTCGTCTTCACGTCGAACCGCGACGCCAGCCCCGCCTCCTCGACGAACACCGACGTCTTCGTCGTCCCCGTCGACGGCACGCCCGAGCAGCTGAAGGCGCCGAAGAACCTCACCGCGAAGAACCCCGCCTTCGACGGCTCGCCCCGCTACTCCCCCGACGGAAGGTCGATCGGATTCAGGATGCAGCGGACGCCCGGCTACGAGTCCGACCGATTCCTCCTCGCCCTCCTCGACCGGGCGACCGGCGGAGTCCGCGTCCTCACGGAGACCTTCGACTCCTGGGTCGGCGACTTCCGCTTCCACCCGGACGGCAGGAGGGTCTTCTTCCTCGCGGACATCAAGGGGCGCACGCCCCTGTTCGACCTCGACCTCGCTTCCGGGAAGATCCAGACGGCCACGGCCACCGGGCACGTCGACGCCTTCGAGATCGCTCCCGACGGCACCTGGGCGGTCCTCGCCCGCCGGCAGATGCACCTTCCGACCGAGCTCTGGCGGGTCGCTCTCGCCGGCAAGGAGCCGGGCACGACGACGGCGCTGACGGCCGTGAACCAGGCGCTCCTCGCCGAGGTCGACTTCCGGCCCATGGAGGAGGCGTTCGTCGACAGCCCGTCCGGCAAGAAGATCCAGGTCCTCCTCGTGAAGCCGCACGGCTTCGACCCGGCGAAGAAGTACCCGGTCATCGTGAACGTCCACGGCGGGCCCCAGATGCAGTGGGCCGACGCCTTCCGCGGCGACGCGCAGGTCTACCCCGGCGCCGGCTACGTCGTCGCCTTCCCGAACCCGCACGGCTCGACCGGCTGGGGGCAGGACTTCACCGCCGCGATCTCGGCCGACTGGGACGGGAAGGTCATGAAGGACGTCCTCGCCGTCGCCGACTGGCTCTCGGTGCAGCCGTGGGCCGACCGGGACCGGATCGGGGCGATGGGCTGGTCGTGGGGCGGCTACGCGATGATGTGGCTCGCCGGGAACGACTCCCGCTTCAAGGCGCTCGCCTCGATGATGGGCGTCTACGACCTGCGCTCGATGTACTCCATGACGGAGGAGCTCTGGTTCCCCGAGTGGGACCTCAAGGGGACCCCCTGGCAGAACCCCGAAGGGTACGCGAAGCAGAGCCCGTCGTCGTACGTGACGAAGTTCAGGACGCCGACGCTCGTGATCACCGGCCGGAAGGACTTCCGGGTCCCGTACACGCAGTCCCTCGCCTTCTTCACCGACCTCCAGAAGATGGGCGTGCCGTCCCGTCTCGTCGTCATGGAGAACGCGAGCCACTGGCCCGGCTGGTACGACATGCTCCTCTACTACGCCGCGCACCTCGACTGGTTCCACAGGTACCTCGGCGGCGCCCCGTCCCCGTACGACCCGAAGGCGCTCGTCGCCAACGACGTCTTCGGGAAGGAGAAGGCGGAGGAGCCGAAGAGGGAAGAGTCGAAGGGGGGCGCGGCGAAGTAGGCCCCGAGGCCTCCCCGGGGCGTTGCGGGCCCGGGGCTCAGGCGGACTTCAGGCCGAGCAGCGTCGCCGCGAAGGAGCGGAAGATCCGCGCCCCGGCGTCGTTGCCGAGGAGCGCCTCGGAGGCGCGCTCGGGGTGGGGCATGAGGCCGACGACGTTTCGCCCCCGGTTGCAGACGCCCGCGACGTCGTCGAGCGAGCCGTTCGGGTTCGCCTCGGGCGTGGAGTCGCCCCGGACGTCGCAGTAGCGGAAGACGACCTGGTCGTTCGCCTTCACCTCCTCGAAGGCTGCCGCCTCGGCGCGCCAGTTCCCGTCGCCGTGGGCGATCGGGAGGCGCAGGACGTCCCCCTTCCCGAGGAACGAGGTGAACGGCGTGCGGGTCGACTCGACGCGGACGAAGACGTCCTCGCACCGGAAGCGCTGGCCCGAGTTCAGGAGGAGCGCGCCCGGGAGGAGCCCCGCCTCGCAGAGGACCTGGAAGCCGTTGCAGATGCCGAGGACGGCCCCCCCCTTCTCCGCGAACTCGCGCACCGCGTCCATGACGGGCGAGAAGCGGGCGAGGGCGCCGCAGCGGAGGTAGTCGCCGTAGGAGAACCCGCCGGGGAGGACGACCAGGTCGGGCCGGCCGAGGTCGGTCCCCGCGTGCCAGACGAGGCGCGCGTCGGCGTCGATGGTCGCCTCGACGGCGTGGACGGCGTCGTGGTCGCAGTTCGAGCCCGGGAAGACGACGACCGAGACGCGCGGCCGCGCCGCGCCGCTCACCCGAGCACCTCGGCCTCGAACTCCTCGATGACCGGGTTGCAGAGGAGCTTCTCGGCCATCTGCCCGGCGAGCGCCTTCGCCTCCTCCGCGTCCTTCGCCTCGACGTCGACGCGGAAGACCTTCCCCGCGCGGACGTCGCCGACGCCCGGGAAACCGAGGCGTGTCAGAGCCCCCGCGATCGCCTTGCCCTGGGGGTCGAGGACTCCCGACTTCGGGACGACCGTCACCTGGACCTTCATCCGTTCCCTCCCGCGGACCGCGCCCGGAACCAGCCGGTCGGGGCGTCGGGGCCCGCAACCTCGAGGGCGACCTTCGCCCCGAGACGTTCGATCGCCTCGCCCAGCGCGCGCTGCGTGAGGGCCGGCGTGTTGTTGCTCTTCGAAAGGTGAAGGCCCACGACGGCGCGCGTCCGCTCGCCGAGAAGGCGACCGAGCCCGGCGGCGGCGGCGGCGTTGGAGAGGTGCCCGACGTCCGAGAGGATCCGCTTCTTCAGGAAGGCCGGGTAGGCGCCTTCCCTGAGGACGTCGACGTCGTGGTTCGCCTCGAGGCCGAGGACCTCGCACCCGGCGAGCGCCCCGAGGACCTTCTTCGAGAGGTGCCCGAGGTCCGTCACGACCCCGACGCGCCGTCCCGCGGCGTCGGCGAAGGCGTAGCAGACCGGCTCGACGCCGTCGTGCGGCGTCCCGGTGACCCGGACCGTCAGGTCGCCGTTCCCGAAGACGACCTCGTCTCCGCAGGCGACGGGACGGAGGTCGGCGAAGAGAGGCCCCGGGAGCCGCGCCTTCGCGAGCGTGCCCCGCGTGCCGTAGACGGGCAGGCCCCGCTTCGTGGCGAGCACCCCGGCCGAGGCGACGTGGTCCGAGTGCTCGTGGGTCAGGAGGAGGGCGGAGACGTCGTCGAGGGACATCCCGAGCTTTCCGAGGCGGGCCGCGATCTGCCGGGGCGAGAGGCCGGCGTCGAGGAGGACCGCCGTCCTCCCGGCCCTCACGACGGCGCAGTTCCCCGTGGAGCCCGAGCCGAGGAAGGCGACCTCGATCACGCGGTCCCCGTCGAGCCGAAGCCCCCGGCGCCCCGCGCCGTTCCGTTCAGCTCGGGCGCCTTCTCGAAGAGGGCGCGGACGACCGGAGCCACCACGAGCTGGGCGATCCGCTCTCCCCTCGAGAGGGTGACCGGCTCGCGGCCGAGGTTCACGACGATGACTCCCACCTCTCCCCGGTAGTCGGCGTCGATCGTCCCGACGCCGTTGGCCAGCGCGAGGCCCTTCTTCAGCGCCAGCCCGGAACGGGCGCGGACCTGCGCCTCGAACCCGGGCGGGATCTCGAGGGTCAGGCCCGTCGGGACGACGGCCCGCTCCCCCGGGGCGAGCGTCAGCGGCGACTCGAGGGCGGCCCTGAGGTCGGCCCCGGCGGCGAGGTCGCTCGCGTACTCGGGGGCACCGAGGTCGGCGCACTCCGGACGCAGCCGGAACCTCACGACGACGCTCACGCCGCGAGCTCGCCCGCGAGCTCGTCGACGGTGGCGCCGACGAGCGAGGGGCCCGCCACGCCGAAGCCGGCGGAGGCGGGCGTGCCGAAGAGGACGCCGATGGCGTCGTCGACCTGGGCCGCCGTGACGGCCTCCATCTCGGCAATGACCTCGTCGGCCGGCCAGGGCCGGCCCCGGAAGAACCAGGCGCGCGCCGCCGACTCGCGGCGGGAGGAGGTCGACTCGAGGGACATCGCGATCTCCGCGCGGACCTGGTCCTTCGCGCGCCGGAGCTCGGCGCGCGTGATCCCGGACCGGCGCAGGTCGCGCAGGACGGCCCCCGTGGCGCGGACGAGCTTCGGGAGCTTCTTCGGCGCCGTCGCCGCCTCGATGAGCGCCATCCCGCCGTCGCGGTGGAGCGTGAGCCCCGCGCCGACGTGGTAGGCGAGGCCGTGCCGCTCGCGGACCCGCCGCCAGAGGCGCGACGAGACGCCGCCCCCGAGAACGACCGAGAGGAGCCAGGCGGCCGGGACCTGGCGGTCGGCGTAGGCCGGGGCCGGCGTCCCGACGAGCAGGTGCGTCTGGTTCAGGTCGGGCCGCTGGATGTGAAACGCGCAGCTCTCCGTCCGCGGCGACCGGCGCGGCGGGGCGTGGGCCGGGAGGGGCGGGACCGGGGAGCGCCGGCGCATCCGGCGCTCCTTCGAGAGGAGCTTCAGGAAGGCCTCCGGCTCGAACGCGCCGACGGCCACGAGAAACGTCCTCTCCGGCCGGAAGATCTCGCGGAAGCGCCCGACGAGCCGGGACCGCGAGAGGGAGCGGACGGTCTCGTCCGTCCCGAGGATCGGGGCGCCGAGAGGGTGGTCGGGCCAGTACGACCTGACGAACGTCTCGTGGAGGCGGTCCTCCGGGACGTCGTTCGCCTCCGCCATCTCCTCGAGGATCACCTTGCGCTCGGTCTCGACGTCCTCGGCGGTGAAGGCCGGGGCCTCCGTGAGGTCGAGGAGGAGCGACAGGGCGTCGCCCAGCCGCTCGGACGGCGTCCGGGCGTGGACGGCCATCCACTCCTTGCACGTGTAGGCGTCGCAGTCGCCGCCGAGCCGGTCGGTCGTCCGGGCGATCTCGGCGCCGCTGCGCCTCCGGGAGCGACGGAAGAGGAGGTGCTCGAGGAAGTGGGTCGATCCGAGGGCGGAGGGCTCCTCGTCGGCCGAGCCTCCCGCCACGTAGACGCCGAGCGCGACGCTTCGCACGTCGCGCATCGGGTCGAGCCAGACGGTCAGGCCGTCACCGAGGGTCCGTGCTTCCACCGCGCGGATCTTACCGTCGCGGCGGCGAGGTCAGTTCCTTCCGCCGCCGCCGGGGGGAGGCGGGTTGCCGCCGCCGATTCCGGGCCCGGGCTGGGTCTGTCCGGGCACAGCGGCCTGGCCGGTCAGGCTCGCCTCGGTGAAGCGCCACTCGCTGTAGGTCTCGCGCCCCTCCCAGAGCCGGAAGCCTTGCTTCGTCGACTTCGAGTAGACGCCCATGACCGGCCCGGTCGTCCCCGCCTCGCCGGGCAGGGGCGTCCTCCCCGGGCTCGGGGCCGCCGTCGGCTTCGGGGTCGGCCGCGCGAAGGGGCCCGGGGTCGCCGTGGCGCCCCCCCCCGGCGAGATCGGCGTCCCCTGCGCCGTGATGAGCCCCCACTCCCCGTCCTTCGTCATCGGGTCCTTCCAGAGCTTCCTCACGCTCCGGGGTTTCACCTCGAGGAGCTCCTTGAGCGTATTCGGGGCGCGCCCGAACCGCCGCCGGAAGACCCGGATCCCCTCCGCGTACTGCAGGCCCCTGAAGATGAGCTCGGCCTCCCGGTCCCGCTGCGCCTGCGCGGAGGCGAGCGGGAGGACCGAGGCGATCAGGATCGACGCCACCGTCATCCCGACGAGAAGGGCGACGAGCGTGTAGCCGCCGCGCCCGGGCCGCGCCCCCCGGCGGGTCACCACGTGTTGTAGGGGGTCCCGTCGAGGGCGACCTCGGTGGAGCTCGACCTCACGTCGATGACGCCCGGCGGCTCCTCGGAGGCGGTGTCGGCCGACGAGGGCTCCTCGAAGACGAGCTCCCAGGAGTCGGCCGACTTCGTGAACGGGTCGATCGGGATCTTCCGGATGTATTTCTCCTGGACGAGGACCTCGAGGGACTCGGGGTACCTCCCCTTGTCGGCCTTGTACTGGTCGAGGCAGGAGCGGAACGTGAACAGGTTCTCGCGCAGCGCCGCCTCCTTCGCCTTGATCGGGGTCTGCAGGAGCATCGGGATGCCGATCGAGGCGAGGATGCCGATGATCGCCATGACGACGAGCAGCTCTATCAGCGTGAAGCCGGCTGAGTCTCGGGGTGGTCTCATCGCTACCAGTCCTTGTATTTCGTGCCGTCGAGGGCCGTCTTGTCGGAGAGGGAGTAGACGTCGTAGACGTTCTGGCGGCCCCAGCTCGTCGAGTCGAAATCGTCCTGGAGGCTCCGGAGCCCCCACTCCGCCTCGCCCGTCATCGGGTCGATCGGGACCCTCCGCAGGAACTTCCGGACCTTCTTGACCTGGCCGACGAGCTCGACGCCCTCCACGAGATTCTCGAGCTCCTTCGGGTACCCCTCGGTGTCGAGCTCCACCGGGATGAGCCCCTGGTCGGAGAGGCGCTTGTACTCGTCGATCGCCGTGCGCATCGTCCGAAGCGACTCCTTCAGCTCCAGCTCCTTGATCCGCGTCCAGTTGAACCTGGCGACGGGGACGATCATCGCCGTCAGGATCAGGATGAGCGTGACGACGACGACAAGCTCGACGAGCGAGTAGCCGCGGGCGCGGATCCGGGTCATCGGGAAAGCCTCAGGGAGCCACCGACAGGGTCACGCCGTTCGCCTCGGGACGGAGCGGCCCGTTCTTGCCGAGCCCTCCCCCCGCCGAAATCCGGAAGAGGGTCGTGCCCGGGGCCAGGGCGCGGACGGTGAGCCGGGCGAGGGCCCCGCTCGGAAGGCCGACGACGCCGGTCGGCGTCCCGAACCCGAGCCGGACCCTCCCCGGGGCCCGGTCGGCGTCGAGGCGCGTGTTCAGGGCCGCCGCCCCCGTCCTCCAGGGCCCCGGCGAGACGCCGTCGACCTCGGCGATCGTCGGGTCCCACTCGATCGTCACCTCGAGAGCCCCGGCGTCGGAGAGCTCGGCGGGGCCCGCGAGGGTCAGGAGCGTGCTCTCACCCTGCGTGAGCTCGACGTTCTCGAGGTCGAGCCCGAGGACGACCGGCGGGGGGGCCGCCGTCTCGGCGAAGCTCGAGGACGCCGGGGCCGCGTTTCCTCTGGACACGGGAGTCGGGGCCTGGGCCGGCGGCCTGGGCGCCGGCTTGAAGGGGTCCGTCGGACCGGTCCCATGGATCGGGACGAGCCCCGGGACGGGCACGCCGGCCGGGACGGGAGAGGTCGGCGAGACGGGGCGCGAGGCCGGCGGCTCCGCGGCGGGGTCGAACGGCGTCGCGGGAGCCTGCGGCGACTCGAGACGCACGTTCAGGCCCGAGAAGCTGACGTTGTTCTCGGTCCCGACCCAGACCGGGATGAGGTCCTCCTCGTCGATCTGCGGAGCCCGGGTGATATGCGGGGTGAGCGTCAGGAAGATGTCGGTCTGCTCGTTCTCCGTCTTCGTCTGGGAGAAGAGCGGGCCGATGAGGGGCAGGTCGGAGAGGAACGGGAACCCGGTCTTCGAGGTCTGCTTGACCGTCTGGACGAGGCCCGCGAGGAAGCTCGTCTCGCCGTCCTTCAGCCGGATGCTCGACGTGATCGTCCGGGTGCCGATGATCGGCTGCTCCTGGCCGTTCGAGCCCTGGACGGAGCCGTTGAGGTTCGAGACCTCGACGGTCAGCTTCAGCGAGACCTCCTTGTTGTGGTGGACGCGGGTCTCCACGTCGAGCTTGATGCCGACGTCCTGGTACTGGAACGACGTCACCGGCACGACGCCGATCTGGCCGATGGCCTGCTGGGTGTTGATCGTCGTGAC
>CALMDF010000402.1 GCA_937864895.1 uncultured Holophagales bacterium
AGGTGCCGGAAGAGGCGGACGAGGATCGGGACGCCGAGGAGCGGGAGGAGCGGCTTCGGCGTCGTGAGCGTGGCCGGGCGGAAGCGGGTCCCGAAGCCCGCCGCCGGGACGAGCGCCCTCACCTCGGGAAGACCATGTCTTCGGGGAGCGAGGGATCGGCCGCACGCGCCGACTGCCAGAGTCCCCAGTAGGACGAACGGAGGAAGGCCCCCTCCGGGACGCCGAGGTCGGCCGCGAGGACGCGCAGTGCGGTCTCCTCCCCTTCGATCTCGGCGAAGAGGCCGAGGGGCGTCTCGTCGACGACGACGAGCGGGCGGGCGGGGTCGGAGAAGCGCCAGGAGGTCCGCCGCTTCTCGTAGCGGAAGCGCGGGCGGAAGCCCAGCGCCTCGAGGAGGGCGAGGACGGCCCCTGGGTCGTCGACGCCGCTCTCCAGCTCGAGCCGCGCCTTCACGCCGCCGCCGAAGGTGGCGGGCCCCTTGAACGTGAGGAGGCCGTGCCCGTTCACGGTCCGAACCCGGAGCGCCCGGCCGCCGAGACGGAGCGAGCCCGCGTCGTCGTCGAGGAGGAGGTTGACCTCGTCCTCGAGCTCGCCCTCCTTCGCGCCCAGCGCGGCGAGGCGCGTCTCCAGCATCTCGCGGTCCGGGACCCGGAACTTCGCCTCGGTCTCGACGGGGCCGCTCTGCACGTCCCTAGAATACCCACCGTGCCGCGCTTCCGCCTCTCGGGGGTTCGCGTCCGCGCCCCGAAGGCGCCGGACGAGGCCCTCCTCGCCCGCCTCCTCGGCGTTTCGCCCGAAGACGTCTCGGAGATCTCGATCTTTCGCCGCTCCCTCGACGCGCGGAAGAAGCCCGACCTCGTCTACGAGTACGCCGTCGACCTGACGCTCGGGAAGGAGCCGGAGGCCGCGCCCGCTCCCCCGCTTGCCCTCGAGCCCGCGCCGCCGCCGCGCGCGCCCGAGCTCCTCCTCCCGCTCCTCGAGCGGAAGGCCCGCGTCGCCGTCGTCGGGACCGGCCCGGCGGGGCTCTTCGCCGCGCTCGCCCTCGCCGACGCGGGCGTCCCGCTCGTCGTCCTCGAGCGGGGAGAGGCGGCGGAAGAACGCTACCGGACCGTCATGCGCTTCTGGAAGTCGGGCGACTTCGACCCCGAGTCGAACGTCCAGTTCGGCGAGGGGGGCGCGGGGACCTTCAGCGACGGCAAGCTGACCTGCGGCAAGCGGCACGACAAGATCGCCGTCGTCCTCGAGACGCTCCACCGCTTCGGCGCGCCCGACACGATCCTCTACGACGGCAAGCCGCACATCGGGACGGACCGGCTCGTCGTCGTCCTCCGCAACATACGGAGGCACCTCCAGGACCACGGCGCCGAGATGCGCTACCGCGCGAAGGTCGTCGATTTCGTCCGGCAGGGCGAGGGCGGCCCGCTCACCGCGCTCGTCCTCGCGGACGGCGAGGTCGTGCCGTGCGACGCGGCGATCTTCGCCCTCGGCCACTCGGCCCGCGACACAGTGGAGACGCTCCACGCGCGCGGCGTCGCCATGTCGGCGAAGGCGTTCGCGATGGGGGTGAGGATCGAGCACCCGCAGGACGAGGTGGACCTCATCCAGTACGGCCGCATCGCCTCCTCGTGCGGCGTCATGCCGGCCGACTACAAGATGACCGCCCAGACCTCGGGAGGACGGGGCGTCTACACGTTCTGCATGTGCCCGGGCGGCGAGGTGATCGCCTGCTCGTCGGAGGCGGGGGGCGTCGTCACGAACGGGATGTCGCGCTACAAGCGCGCCTCCGGCTTCGCGAACTCCGGCCTCGTCGTCCAGACGCACCTCTCCGACTTCGCGCCCGAGCCGGGACCGGAGGTCCTCCGCGGCGCCTCCTTCCAGCGGCGGGTCGAGCGGGCCGCGTTCGCCGCCGGCGGCGGGACGTACGCCGCCCCCGCGATCCGCGTCACGGATTTCCTCTCGGGCCGCGCGCCGCGGCTCCTCCCGCGCGGGACCTACACGCCCGCCTGCGTCCCGAGCCGCCTCGACGCGGTCTACCCCGCGCCCTACCTCGAAGCCCTCGCCGAGGCTCTCCGCTACTTCGACCGGAAGATGCGCGGCTTCGTCTCGGAAGAGGCCGTCCTCGTCGCCCCCGAGTCGCGCACGTCGTCGCCGATCCGGATCGAGCGGAACGAGGCGTGCGAGTCGCCCTCGCTCCCGGGCCTCTTCCCCGCCGGGGAAGGCGCGGGGTTCGCGGGCGGGATCGTCTCGGCCTCCCTCGACGGCCTGCGCGTCGCGCGCGCCGTGAGGGCCCGCCTCGCGGGCGAGACCCCGCCCCCGTCCGACGCGCGCCCCGTTTCGGGCCCCGAGTACTGACGGGCTACTTCGGCCGGATCGGGCCCGACGGGGGCTCTCCCGACGTGTCCCCGGCGGCCGCCCACGACTCCCGCGCGGCCTTCCTCTCCGCGTCCGCCTTCTCCACCGCCTCGCGGGTGAGGGGGTTGCGGGCCGCCCGTTCGACGATCTCGGCCCACGCGAGGGGAACCGCCCCGTCGGCGTCGTCCCCGAGCTCCTCCCACTCGGCGTCGGAGAGGGGCGCGCGTGTCGCCACGGGCGCGAGCTTCTCTCCCGTCCGCTTCACCGAGAGGACGTAGTGGCTCGCCTCGCCCTCGGCGATCTCGAAGGAGGTCGCAGGGAACTCCCCCCGGAACTCGGCCTCCTCGAGGTGCGGCCCGACGAGGAGGGCGACGGACCCGTCCCCGAGCTTCACGAAGTAGGTCGCGGAGACGAAGCGGCCACGGTCGGCGGCCACCTTCACGACCGCCTCCGCCTCGTAGCGCGTCACTTCCACCCGCCCTTCGGCGAGGTCCCTCTGGAGGACGGTCTCGACCTCGGGAGCGGGACGGAACATCGCCTCGTTCCGCGCCACGACCCACTTGTCGACGAGCCAGGCCGCCCCGGCCGCGACCGCCGCGGCGAGGAGGTACCGGAGAATCGCCGGCCCCGGGACGAGGAGGTTCAGGAAGACGAGGGCCGTGAACCCGACGGGGACGGCCATGAAGAGGCCCAGGAGCCGGCCGGGCGCCCCGGCCGGGCGGGGGTTCAGGTGGCCTTCGAGCGTCGCCCGCTCTTCCGGCGTGATCGGGCGCGTCGTCGTCGTCTTCATGAGCGGCGAATGATGCCACCCGGCCCGCGATCCCGGATACTCCCGGCATGGCTCGCGTTCTCGTCGGCACCGCAGGACACATCGACCACGGCAAGAGCGCCCTCGTGCGGGCCCTCACGGGAACGGACCCAGACCGCCTCCCCGAGGAGAAGGCGCGGGGGATCACGATCGACCTCGGCTTCGCCCACGCGGACTGGGGAGGGACGGTCTTCTCCTTCGTCGACGTCCCCGGGCACGAGAAGTTCGTCCGGACGATGGTCGCGGGAGCCGCGGGGATCGACGTCGCGCTCCTCGTCGTCGCCTCCGACGACTCCGTCATGCCGCAGACGCGGGAGCACCTCGCCATCCTCTCGCTCCTCGACGTCAGGGTCGGCGTCCTCGCGCGGACGAAGGCCGACCTCGTCGACGACGAGACCGGCGCCGTCGTCGAGGCCGAGCTGCACGACCTCGTCGCCGGGACGTTCCTCGAGGGCGCCCCGCTCGTCGCCGTCTCGGCGCTCACCGGACGCGGGATCGACGACCTGAAGGCGGCGCTCGCCGAAGCGGCGGCCCGGGCCGCCCTGCGCGACCCCGCCGCCCGCCCGGCGCGCCTCTACGTCGACCGCGCCTTCTCGATGAAGGGCTTCGGCCCGGTCGTCACCGGGACGCTCGACTCCGGGCGGGTCCGCCCCGAGGACCGCCTCCTCCTCCACCCCGGCGGGGCCGAGCTGCGCGTCCGGCGCGTGGAGGTCCACGGCGAGGAGCGGCCGGTCGCCGAGGCGGGAGAGCGGACGAGCCTGAACCTCGCCGGGACCGAGGTCGGCGACCTCGCCCGCGGAATGTGCCTCGTCGAGCCGGGGAGCCTCGAGCCCGCGACTCTCCTCACCGTCGACCTCACCGCCCTCGCCGGCCTCGACGGGCCGCTCGAGGACTCGCTCTCCG
>CALMDF010000403.1 GCA_937864895.1 uncultured Holophagales bacterium
CCGTGCCTAGCAGCGTGGCCAAGCCGACCTGCTCCGCGCCGGAGGCCCCGATCGGCCGGACGGCTAGGGCTGGAGCTCGGTCGTGACGACCGCGCCACCCATCTGCGGCAGCGTCGAGGAAGTCTTCACGACCTTCCGGGTCGCCTTGTCGACCCAGAGGGTCGTCGCCCCGGGCTCTCCCTCGGCCGACGTCAGCTCGACCTTCCACGCCTGGAACGTCCCCGCGGCGACCTTCACCTCTTCGGCGCCGGCCACCTTCGCCTGCTTCAGCACGGCCTTCTGCTTCTGGACGTCGAAGTTGCGGTAGGTCGCGGTGTAACCCTCGGCGAGGGGAAGGGCCGCGATGGAGACGTGCGCGGCGGTGCCCTCGGCGAAGAGCGGGCCGCCGAGGTCGGCGGAGACGGGTTTCGGCTCGGCGCCCATCGCCATCGTCCCGGTCGCCTTGCCGTTCGCGAAGGCGACCTCGATCGAGACCGGGCCCTGCCTGATCGTCCGCTTCACCGGGGCGAGCGTCCCCTTCTCGACCGTGGTCACGTCGACGGCCTCGCCCATCGGCATCTTCGTCGTGTCGGTGACGACCCACGTGCCGGCGTCTTCCTTCACGACGCGCGTCGAGGAGATCTGCATCGTCTGGGTGCCGGCGGCGATCGTGCCGGCGTAGGCGGAGGCTCCGGCCGCGAGATCGGCCGCCGGCTTCGGCGCGCCGACCGCGGCGGCGTCGAGCTTCTTCGCGAGGACGACCGTCTTCGGGTCGACGGTGATCTCCTTCAGGCGGGCGACGACCTCGGGCGTTCCGCCTTCCTGGAACCTTCCGCCGAGGTGCTTGGCGAGGAACGCCTCCGAGGCGGCCATCGCCGCCATGTTGTTGACGGGGCGGGCGAAGCCGTGCCCCTCGTCGGGCGCGCAGATGTACTCGACCGGGAAGCCGCGGTCGCGCAGCGCGACGACGATCTGGTCGGACTCGGCCTTCTTGACGCGCGGGTCGTTCGCGCCCTGGATGACGAGGAGGGGCTTCACGATCTTCGCCGCGGAGTTGAGCGGCGAGGCCGCCTCGAGGAGCTTCTTCCCCTCGGGGGTGTTCGGGTTCCCCATCCGCTCGTGGAAGATGATCCGGATCGCCTCCCAGTACGGCGGGATCGTCTCGAGGAGCGTCAGGAGGTTCGACGGCCCGACGATCGAGACGCCGGCGGCGTAGACGTCGGGGGTGAAGGTGAGGCCGGCGAGGGTCGCGTAGCCGCCGTAGGAGCCGCCCATGATGGCGACCTTCTTCGGGTCGGCGATCCCCTCCTTCACGAGGTGCTTGACGCCCCACGTGATGTCGTCCTGCATCTTCAGGCCCCACTCCTTGTTGCCGGCGTTCAGGAACTTCTTCCCGTAGCCGGTGGAGCCGCGGAAGTTCGGGGCGAGGACGGCGTAGCCGCGGTTCGCGAACCACTGGGCGTAGTTGTTGAAGCCCCAGGAGTCGCGGGCCCAGGGGCCGCCGTGCGGGAAGACGACGAGCGGGAGGCCCTTCGCAGGGACGCCCTTCGGGACGGTGAGATAGGCCGGGATCATCAGCCCGTCGGACGACGGGTAGCTGATCGGCGTCATCGGGGCCATGTGCTCGCGCGGGAGGCGCTCGCGGGAGACGTACTCGACGGTGAGCTTCTTCGTCTTCCGGTCGAAGAGGTAGCGCGTCCCCGGGTCGACGTCGGAGTAGGCCGTCACCATCCAGAGCATGTCGTCGGCGGTGGCGCCGGCCGGGATGACCTCGCGGTTCGGGAGCTTCTCTTCGAGGAGGCGGTAGTCGGCTTCCGTGGCCTTGTCGCGGAAGTAGATCCGGGTCTTCTCGTCCTCGTACATCGTGGCGACGAGCTCGTCCGTCGCCTCGGAGAAGATCGCGTTGCCGAAGTCGACGCGCCCCTTCGGGTCGGTCTCGACGGCCTCCTCCTTCCCGGTCGCCGGGTCGAAGAGGAGGAGGGCGGCGAGGTCCGGCGCGCCCTTGTTCGACTCCATGTAGACCCGCTTGCCGTCCTTGTGGAACCGGACGGGGCCGCAGCTCTCGAAGACGTTGCAGGAGTAGACCTTCGTGAAGGCCTCGGCGTCGACGCGGAGGACCTCGGTGTCGCCGTTGTCGGCGATCCGCGAGGCGAGCCGGAGGTTGCCGTCGAGGTCGAAGAGCCAGCCGGAGATCTTCTCGGTGTTCTTCCGGAGGAGGGTCCGCTCGCCGGTCGAGATCTTCACCCTGTAGACGTCGTGCCAGGCGGCGTCGCGGTCGTTGAGGCCGACGAAGACGGTGTCGGGGTCCTTCTTCGGGACGGCGTAGATCTGGGCGCGCGCCCCCTTGGCGTCCGTCAGGTTCTTCGGGGTCGGGGCGTCCTTGCCGGCTTCGGCCTTCGCGGCCGGGTCGACGGCCCAGACGTTGAAGTTCTCGTCGCCGTCGTTGTCCTTGACGAAGAGGATGTACTTCGAGTCGCGGCTCCAGAAGAAGCCGGCCACCGGGCGCTTCGGCTCGGCGGTGACCAGGTGGGCCTTGTCGTACGGCTCGCCCGTCTTCTTGACCCAGACGTTCCGGGTGTCCTTCCAGGGCTTCAGGAAGGCGGTCCACTTCCCGTCGGGGGAGAGCTGGGCGCCGGCGATCTCGGGGTTGCCGAAGAAGAGCTCGCGGTCGAGGAGCGGAGGAAGGCCCTCCGGGGCCACGGCCTTCGCCGCCGGGGCCGGCTTCGCCGGGGCGGTGGCGGGGGTCTGGGCCGGCGCGGCCACCGGGACCGCGAGGGCCGAAACGAGAACGAGCCGCGCAAAGCGCGGCCGGAACGGCTGCTGGAACATGTCTGAGGCCTCCTTGCCCGTGGGAGAGTGGGA
Organism: uncultured Holophagales bacterium; assembly: GCA_937864895.1. Classification (GTDB taxonomy): domain Bacteria; phylum Acidobacteriota; class Thermoanaerobaculia; order UBA5066; family UBA5066; genus UBA5066. The sequence goes on from CALMDF010000403.1 coordinate 2,842, forward strand.
AATCACCCTGAAGGAGTTCTACGTCGCCCGTCCGGGGAAGTTCCCTCTCCGCCCGGAGACGGAGTCTCGGCGGCGGGGGCCGTGATGAGCCGGGCCGACCGGGCCCAGGTCAGGTAGCTCCAGGCCCACTGGACGAGGACGAGGACCCGGTTGCCGAACTGGACGATGTAGAGGAGGTGGATGAAGAGCCAGGCGAGCCAGGCGAGG
>CALMDF010000404.1 GCA_937864895.1 uncultured Holophagales bacterium
GGCCCGCGCCACGGGGAGGTGCGGATTGAAGACTCGCAGGCTCGGGCTCGGGCTCCTGGCGGCGGTCGCCGCGTTGCTTCTCCACGCCGCCGGCGAGGCGCACGACGTGCGGGTGAGGAGGCCCCTGAGGCTGCCCGACGTGCCGGGCTTCCTCACCCTGCAGTGCGACTTCCACACGCACACGGTCTTCTCCGACGGGAAGGTGTGGCCCGACATCCGCGCCGAGGAGGCCTGGCGCGAAGGACTCGACGCGATCGCGATCACGGACCACCTCGAGTACCTGCCTCACCGGAAGGACCTCCCGCCGAACCACGAGCGCTCCTTCGAGATCGCCGCCCCCCACGGCGAGAAGCTCGGGCTCATCGTCATCCGCGGTTCCGAGATCACGCGGAAGATGCCGCCAGGACACCTGAACGCCATCTTCCTGAAGGCCTCCGCCCCGCTCGACACGCCCGACTGGCGGGACGCCCTGAAGGCCGCGCGCGCGCAGGGGGCCTTCGTCTTCTGGAACCACCCGGCCTGGCGCGGGCACCAGAAGGACGGCGTCGCCCGCTGGTACCCGGAACATACGGAGATCCTCGAGGCCGGCCTCGTCCAGGGCATCGAGGTCGTCAACGACCGCGACTACTCCCCCGAGGCCCACCGGTGGGCCCTCGAGAAGGGACTGACCCTCCTCGCGAGCTCGGACGTCCACGACCCGGTGAACCTCGCCTGGCACGTCCACGAGGGAGACCGCCGCCCGGTGACGCTCGTCTTCGCGAAGGAGCGAAGCGAGGAAGGGATCCGCGAGGCCCTTCTCGCGCGACGGACCGCCGCCCTCTCCGGGGAGATGCTCGTCGGGCGCGCCGAGATCCTCCGCCCCCTCGTCGCGGCCTCGCTCACGCTCGAGAACCCGAAGCTCGCCCTCCGTGCAGGCGACGACGCCTGGCTCCGCGTGAGGAACGACTCCGGACTGCGGCTCGAGCTGGCCGGGCCCGGGTCCTCGGGAGGGCTCACCGTTCCGAAGAGCGTGGCCCTCGCCGCGAACGGCACGAGCCTCGTCGAGATCCGGGCACCGAAGGAGGCCGCTCCCGGAGAGGCGCGCCTCGAGCTCTCCTTTACGATCTCGAACCTGATGGTCGCGCCCGGCGAGGGGCTTCCCTGGACGTTCGTCGTCGACGTCGAGATCCTGCCCTCCGGCGAGTAGCGGCGGCTTACGGTCAGAGCTTCGGCGGGGGTGGCGCAGGCGTCGCGGCCTTCGGCACGTCGCCCGGACGCTCCTGGACCGCGCTCGGCGGCGCGTAGGCGTCCGTCACTCCCGGTTTCCCCTGGTAGAGCCAGTTGCCGGGGTCGCCCGTCGTGCCGGGGGCCGCGGCGGGCGCCGCCGAGGGATCCGCCGACGCGCCCCGGATGGTCCCGGTCCCGGCTCCCTCGGGCAGCTCGCCGGAGAGCTTCGCGGCCCCCGTCTCTTCGAGCTGGGCCTTGAACGCGTCGAGCCCCGTCAGGCGGGTGATCTTCCGGACGTCGGTCTCCCGAACGCTCATGAGCGTCCCCTGCTTGAACTCGGTGACGACGTATCCCGCGCCCTTCTTCACGGGCTCCTTGTTCGCGAGAATCCGGCCTGTGGGGTTGAGCTCCACCTGCCAGACGACCTCCTTGTGCAGGTCCGACGACCACCGCGAGATCTTCTTCACCCTGGACTTCGGCAGCCGGCTGACCGTCCGCTCGGGAAGCGAGCGGAAGACGTAGACGTCCCCCTCCAGCTTCGGCTCCTCCATCGCGAAGCCGAAGCCGGTGGGCAGCAGCTCGATCTTGTAGACGACGATGGGCGATTCCGAAGGGGGAGTGCTCTGAAGCACGGGCTGGGGCTGCTGGCCCTCGAGGCCCGTGGAGAAGAACAGAAGCCCCGCGACGAGGGCGATGGAGCTGCGCATGATCCTGTCTCCTTCGTCCAGACTAGCACCGGGCCGGACGACGGAGTCCCCGAAAAACGAAAGGGGGGAGAAGGCGCCCCTCCCCCCCCTTCCGGCCGCGGCGCGGAACGCGCCGGGCTCACTTGTTCGGGCAGTTCGGCCCGGTGCCGTCTCCCGGGCCCTGGCCGGCGCCGGGCCCGCCGCCCGTGCAGGTCCCGTTGCCGGCGCCCGCCCCCTGGCCGCGTCCACGGCCCCGGCCGCGCCCGCCCTGCCCCTGACCGGCGCAGCTGCCGGCGAGGAGCGCGCCGTTCTCGTCGAGGGCGCCCCGCTCGCGGGGAGCGGCGACGATCGCCGCGATCTGGTCGGCCGTGAGGTACTGCGCGGTGTAGGAGGCCCCGAGCGCCGCGAGGCGGCCCGAGAACGCGCGGAGGTGGTTGCGCGAGCCCTTGGCGAGGTTCTGCATCACCGTGTCGACGTCGCGGTTGTCGGACGTCTCGAGCGCCTTGCCGACGTCGGCGAGGTCGAGGTCCTCGATCGTCGCGCCGACTTTCAGGGCTTCGACGAGAGAGGTCTTACCGCGTGCGACGAGGTCGGTGTAGAGCGCGGCGGGGGGCGTGTCCTTGAACACTCCGGGCGCGGTGGCGGCCGCCGGGTCCGGCAGCTCGTAACGGTCGAGGAGGAGCTTCACCTCGTCCATGTGCCGCTGCTCGGCGGCGGCGATGTTCGCGAAGGACCAATCGCCGTGTTCGGCGAAGAGGGCCCGGTAGACGTCCCGGGCGAGCTTCTCCTCCTCGCGCAGGAAAGCCAGGAGCCCGGTCTCGCCGGTGCTCAGGGCCTCCTTCGGAAGGGACGCGAGGTACGTCGAGAGCGGGCTGACGGCCGGGCTGGCCGGAGTGCCGGAACCCGGCGCGCCCGGTCCGTTTCCTCGGCCCCTGCCCGGGCCGGACTGGGCGACGAGCGGGGCGGAGAGAAGGACGAGGGCGAGGAGAGCGGTCTTCTTCATGTTCGACTCCTTGGTGGCCTGGTGGCGCGTCTGGGGCGGGTGTCTCGCGACGACCGCCGACCCCTCGTGATCCACGCGCCGTGCCAGGGGCGCCGGAGAGCCTTCCGCCCGAGTCAAACCTCTTCCGAGGAACGATTTGCGCTTGCGCTTACAGACTTCACGAGCCCCGGCCGACTGCAGCGGCTGCAGCCGGTGTGCAGGGGGTTTGCAGTCAGGGACTGGGACGGATCAGCCGATCCCCCACTGCTTCAGGCGGTAGTAGAGCGTCCGGACGGAGATTCCCAGGAGCCGCGCGGCCTCGTCCCGCCGTCCGCCCGTCCGGCGCAGGGCCGCCAGGAGCGCCTCGCGCTCACGGTGCGCGCGGTCGAGCGACGGGGCGCCCGTCGCCGACCCGGCGAGGGCGAGGTCGGCCGCCCGGATCGGCTCTCCGCCCCGGACGACGACGGCCCGCTCGAGGACGTTCCGGAGCTCCCGCACGTTCCCGGGCCAGGGGTACCCCGCAAGGGACTCGAGCGCCTCTTCCGTCAGAACCGGGACAGGAACCCGGTGACGGGCCGCGAGCCGGGCGGCGAAGTGACGCGCGATGATCGCGATGTCGCCGGGCCGCTCCCTGAGGGGCGGGATGTTCACGACGACGACGGCGAGCCGGAAGAAGAGGTCCTGCCGGAACGTGCCCGACTCGGACTCCTGCGCCAGGTCGCGGTTCGTCGCCGCGACGAGGCGGACGTCGACCGGGAGGTCGCGGGAACCGCCGAGCCGGCGGACGACCCTCTCCTCGAGGACGCG
>CALMDF010000405.1 GCA_937864895.1 uncultured Holophagales bacterium
CTCTCGAAGATGGACATGTTCGGCGCCTCGACCGGCGCCCGCGCCTGCTGGATGGTCATCTCGGACCAGATCCGAACGAACGGCGTGAGGGCCCGCGAGATCCTGGCGAACCTCTCCGCGTGGCTCGTCGCCACCCCCTCGACCCTCGCGCAGGACTGGGCCCTCGCGGCGCTCCAGAGCCCCCTCGCCGCCCTCCGCCGCCCCTCTCCCTACATGCGCGAGCGGCGCGACTTCATGGCCCAGGCGGCCGACGAGCTCGCGCCCCTCGGCGTCGAGAGGACCGACTTCGGCGGCACGTTCTACGCCCCTCTCGCCTTCCCCGGGCTCGTCGGAGAGCCGTTCGACCGCCTCCGGGCGGGCGTCCACGAGAAGGCCGTGGTGAAGGACTCGGTCGATGCGTTCGAGCTCCTCCTCTCCGGCGGCGTCGGGGGGATCCCGTTCATCGCCTTCGCCGGCTCCGACGCGGCGCGCTACGGCACGTGGCAGCGGCTCTCCTACGGCTCGAAGGACGTGAAGGAGCTGTCGGTCTTCATCGACCGGGTCCGCGCGCGGATCGAGCGGCAGGGCCTCCTCGGCTCGAGCGCTCCCGCGGCACCCATCCCGGCCGCCGCCCCCACGCCCCTCGAATCCGTGTGGGGGAGCGTCTGCACGGCAGGCGGCTACGACGCCCTCGACGGCCTCGACCCGGCGGCGTTCGCCGAGGCGCGGAAGACGTTCCTCGCGAACCCGCGCCACGAGACCCTCCGCCTGACCGGGACGAAGCACCCCGACTCGACGACCCACCGCGCCGAGCAGCTCGAGCGGGCGCTCGGGGCTGCGCCTGCGGACGCGCCCGACAGGGCCCGGCTCGCCCTCAAGCACCTCGAGTGGAACCCGCTCGTGGAGGCGCGCCCGGAGTACGAGGAGACGATCGCCGACCTCCTCGGCCCGTGCAGCGAGGTCCTCCTCGACTTCGAGGGGCGGCAGATCAGCCCCGACTGGCTCGACCTCCCGGAGAAGGCCGTCCTCGCGCTCCTGCGTCTCGGGATCGTCCCTGGCGAGGACCGCCACCTCCTCTTCCGTGTCCCGAACCCCTTCGTCGAGCAGGACGAGGAGAAGATCGTCAAGATCCTCGCCTCGGTCGCGAGGGCGAACGCCCTCTTCCACCTCGCCTGCGAGAAGGTCGGCCTCACCCCGGTCCAGAACGCGCTCCCCGAGGTGACGGTCCCCCAGGTCAATTCGGTCGCCGAGATCGGCGCCGTCGTGAAGATCGGGACGCTCTACCGGACCGCGATCGCCGGCCTCTTCGAGGGGCTGGAAGGCCACGCCGACGCCTTCCTCGGCAGCCGGGTGCCGCAGGCGCGGCGAGCCGCGCTCGTGGCGAAGGTCGCGAAGGTCCGGCTCGTTCCCCTCTGCGAGAACGTCGGCGCCCTCGCGCACCTCCCCGACTTCCTCGAGGCCTTCTACCGCTCGCTCGAGCGCGGCCGCGGCCTCCCCGACGTGCCGACCCCCGCGACGTTCCGGACCCGTTTCGACGGCGACGAGGCCGTCGTGCGCGTCTTCGTCGCGATGTCCGACACCGCCGAGCAGAGCGGAAAGATCGCCACCGACGCCGCCTGCACGCTCGCCCTCGCCGGGCGCGAGGAGGCCGAGAGGCGGCTCGCCGGCCTCGCGCGGGAGGCGGGAGAGCCCGCACCGCGGGTGACGTTCCTCATCGGCGCGGGACGGGCCGGCTTCCGCGGCGGCTTCGACCCCTCGCACCCGGGCGTCGTCACGCAGTTCTCGCGCGCCGACGGCGTCACGATGCAGGGGATCCGCGCCGACGCGCCCGCGGAGGCCGAAAGGCTCGCCGCGGCCTTCCGGGCCGCCGTCGCCTCGCCAGCCCCCGCGCCCCTCGTCTCGGTGGCCGACCGCGAGGCGCTCGTGAAGCTCCTCGAGGCCGGCGTGAAGGCGCACACGGAGACCCTGCTCCGGATCGCCCCGCTCCTCTCCCCGTTCGGCGGCCTCGTGCCCCAGACGCGCGTCAGGATTCGCGCCACCGGCTCCGTGAACTACGGGCGGTCGATCCCCACCTACCCCGAGGAGTGGGGCGGGGGGACGACCCTTCCCGACAACCGCGACCTGCGCGACGCCTGGCCCGAGGGAGTCACGCTCCCGCGGGCCATCGTCTACAACCTCGGCTGCACGACCCTCGGTCTCCCGGCCGTCACGAGCGACCTCGTCGCCCTCGACCGCCGCGCCGCCGTCCTCCTCGAGCGCCACGTCCCGGGCTACCGGGAGATCATCTCGAGCGAGCTTCCGTACTTCGTGAAGGAGTCGGCCGCGCTCGTCTTCGGGAAGAAGCTGGCGGAAACGACCGCGCGGAGGTGCCTCCGCGCCTCGGCCGCGCTCTGGGTCGACGCGAGGACCCGGGAGGAGCTCGTCCTCCCGACGTGCCTCTTCGCCATGGAGTACCTCCGGTACCTCGCCGAGGACTCCGAGAGCTGGGACGAGACGAAGGAGCACGAGAGCCGGACGACGCGGGAGGAGGAGCTCATCCGCGAGACTTCGAGCGTCGCGTTCGCGGCCCTCTGCGAGGAACGCCCCGGCAGCCGCTGGACGACGCTGCAGGGGCTCGTCGACGCCGAGGACGCGACCCGCCTCCTCCTCGCCCGCGAGCTGACGATCGAGGAGAAGCG
>CALMDF010000406.1 GCA_937864895.1 uncultured Holophagales bacterium
CCCAGGTCCCTTTCGTCACTCACGGCCTAAAGGTGACAGCGACTGTCGCGTTTGTCAAGTGTCAGATTCCGGCCGGAACGAATCCGGGCCGTGCCCCGGGGGACCGGTAGACTCGATCGATGCCCGCGAGGAAGGCCCCCGGTACTCCCGTAATACACGATTCGAGACCTGACCCCAGTCCCGGGATGGTTGCGGTGGTGGCGGAGAAGCCGTCGGTGGCGCGGGACATTGCGGCGGTGCTCGGGGCGACGAAGCGGGGGGAGGGGTGCCTCGTGGGGCCGGGGCACGTCGTGACGTGGGCCATCGGGCACCTCGTCGCCCTCGCCGAGCCGGGGCAGATGCGCCCGGAGTGGCAGTCGTGGCGGCGCGACCAGCTCCCGATCCTCCCCGAGGCCTGGCCCCTCGTCGTCCAGGACCGGGTGAAGGAGCAGTTCGAGGCCGTGCGGAAGGTCCTCGCCGACCCTCGCGTGACCGAGGTCGTCTGCGCGACGGACGCGGGGCGCGAGGGGGAGCTCATCTTCCGGCAGCTCTACGAGGCGGCCGGGTGCCGGAAGCCGGTGAAGCGGCTCTGGATCTCGTCGCTGACCCCGGAGGCGATCCGGGACGGGCTCGCGAGGCTGAAGCCGGCGCGGGAGTACGACCGGCTCGCCGACGCGGCGCGCGGCCGGAGCCGGGCCGACTGGCTCGTCGGGATGAACTTCTCGCGCGCCTTCACGCTCGCCACCGACGAGAAGCTCTCGGTGGGGCGCGTGCAGACGCCCACTCTCGCGATGCTCGTCGAGCGGGAGCTGGCGATCGCCGCCTTCGTCCCCGAGGAGTACCTCGAGGTCGTCGCGACGTTCGAGGGGGAGACCGGCCGCTACCGGGGAACCTGGTTCGACGCGGCGAAGAAGGAAGACGGCGGGAAGCGCCTTCCGAAGGACGGGGCCGCGGCCGCCGCGATCGTGGCGCGGGTGAAGGCCGGCGAGGCGGTGGTGGAGTCGGTGGAGTCGAAGACGCGGCGGATCCCGCCGCCCCTCCTCTTCGACCTCACGGAGCTGCAGCGCCACGCGAACCGCCTCCTCGGCTGGAGCGCGAAGAAGACGCTCGAGGTGGCGCAGCGGCTCTACGAGGGGCGCAAGGCGATCACCTACCCGCGCACCGACAGCCGGCACCTCTCGAAGGACGTCGCGGCGACGCTGCCGCGGGTCGTGAACGCGCTCCGGCCCGGGTACGGCGCCCTCTACGCCCCGGGGACGGGGGAGCGGCCGCGCGGCGCGCGCGTCGTGGACGACACGAAGGTGAGCGACCACCACGCGATCATCCCGACGCCGACGGCGCCGAGGGATCTCGACCGCGAGGAGAAGGCGCTCTACGACCTCGTGGCGCGGCGGCTCCTCGCCGCCTGGCACGACGAGCACGTGGCGGCAACAACGACGGTCGTGACGACGGTCGGGACAAAGGTCGAGACGACGGTCGAGACGACGGTCGAGACGAAAGGGGCCGCACGCGCCGTCGAACGCTTCCGCTCGGCCGGGACGATGGTCGTCGAGGCCGGCTGGAAAACCGTGGAGCCCGAGCCGCCCTCCCGGAAGAAGGACGACGACACCGACGAGGCCGAGCTCCCGCCGGGCCTCGCGAAGGGGCAGCGAAAGACGGTGGCCGACGTCGCGAGCGTCGAGCGGAAGACCCGCCCTCCGAAGCGCTTCACCGACGCGACGCTCCTGACCGCGATGGAGACCGCGGGGAAGACGCTCGACGAGAAGGAGCTCGCCGAGGCCATGAAGGAGAACGGCCTCGGCACGCCCGCCACGCGCGCCGAAATCCTCGAGACGCTCCTCGTGCGCGGCTACGCCGAGCGGACAGGCAAGGTCTTCTCGGCGACGGAGAAGGGCATCCGACTCATCGGCCTCGTCCCGGAGTCGGTGAAGAGCCCGGCCCTGACGGGCCGCTGGGAAGCAGAGCTCGCGAGGATGCAGAAGGGCGACGGCCGCCTCGAGACCTTCATGAAGGGAATCGAGGACTACGTGAGGGACGTCGTGGGAGAAGCCTTCCGCCGGCCGGCGAGGACGGGGACCGCGGCACCGCCGGACGCAGGGGCGCCGCGTTCCGCGACGGGAGAAGACCCGGGGTCAGGCGTGCAATCGTGTATTACCGCAGTAATACACGATTGCACGCCTGGCCCCAGGCCCCGGACGCCCGTCCCCCCGGAGCGGCTCGGCGAGCTCCTCAAGGGGGTGTTCGGGCACGACTCGTTCCGGCCCCACCAGGAGGCCGTCTGCCGGGCGGTGGTGGAGGGGCGCGACGCGCTCCTCGTCATGCCGACGGGGGCCGGGAAGTCGCTCTGCTACCAGCTGCCGGGGCTCGCGCGGGCGGGGACGACCCTCGTCGTCTCGCCGCTCATCGCGCTCATGGAGGACCAGGTCGCGAAGATGAAGGCGCTGGGCCTTTCGGCGGAGCGGATCCACTCGGGGCGCGACCGGGCCGCCTCGCGGCAGGTCTGCCTCGACTACCTCGCCGGCAAGCTCGACTTCCTCTTCATCGCGCCCGAGCGGCTCTCGGTGCCGGGCTTCCCCGAGATGCTCGCGAAGCGGACCCCGGCCCTCGTCGCGGTCGACGAAGCGCACTGCATCTCCCACTGGGGGCACGACTTCCGCCCCGACTACCGGCTCCTCGGCGGGCGGCTCCCGTCGCTGCGCCCCGCGCCGGTCATCGCGCTCACGGCCACGGCGACGCCACGCGTGCAGGACGACGTCGCGGCGCAGCTCGGGATGACGAACGCGGGCCGCTTCATCCACGGCTTCCGCCGGACGAACCTCGCCGTCGAGGTGGCCGAGGCGCCGCCGAGCCGCCGCGAGGGTCTCGTGAAGGAGGTCCTCGCGGACCCGGCGCGCCGCCCGGCCATCGTCTACACGCCGACGCGGAAGGAGGCGACGGCCCTCGCCGCCGAGCTGAAGAAGACGCTCCGCGCCGTGGCCTACCACGCGGGGATGACGGCGCGCGACCGCGACGAGGTGCAGGCGCGCTTCCTCGAGGGGCGGGCCGAGGTCATCGTCGCGACGATCGCGTTCGGGATGGGGATCGACAAGGCGAACGTGAGGACGATCCTCCACACGGGGCTCCCCGGGAGCGTGGAGGGGTACTACCAGGAGATCGGCCGCGCGGGGCGCGACGGCCTGCCGTCGCGGGCGATCCTCCTCCACTCGTACGGCGACATCCGGACGCACGAGTTCTTCCTCGGCCGCGACTACCCCGAGACGCCCGTCGTCGAGGAGATCTTCCGCACCCTGAAGGCCGAGCCGATCCCGACGGACGGGCTCCAGAACACGGTCTCCCTCGAACCGGACGTCTTCCAGAAGGCGCTCGAGAAGCTCTGGATCTTCGGAGGCGCCGTCATCACGCCGGAGGGAGACGTCTCTCGCGGGAAGGACGGCTGGCAGCGCCCCTACGAGGAGCAGCGCGAGCACCGTAAGACGCAGCTCGTCCTCATGCGCCGGTTCGCCGAGGGGCCGATCTGCCGGATGCTCCAGCTCGTCCGCCACTTCGGCGACGAGGAGGACGACGGCGCGCCGTGCGGCCTCTGCGACGTCTGCGCCCCGGGCGAGGGCCTCGCGACGGCGACGAGGAAGACGAACCCGATGGAGGAGGCCGCGCTCCGCCGGACGCTCGAGCTCCTCCGGCAGCGCGACGGGATGACGACGGGGCAGCTCCACGCCGAGGTCGTGAGGCAGTTCCCGTCGGTCGACAGGAGGGCGTTCGAGGACCTCCTCGGCGGCCTCGTCCGCGCGGCGCTCGCGCGGATCGAGGACGACGACTTCGAGAAGGACGGCCGGATCATCCGGTTCCGGCGCGTCTTCCTCACGGGCGAAGGGAGCCGCCCG
>CALMDF010000407.1 GCA_937864895.1 uncultured Holophagales bacterium
GGCGAGGGGACGGTGGTGGTTCATGGGATGGACGAGCCTCCTCTTTCGAGCTGCACTGCGGCTTCGCGGACGGCGGGCTGGTTCGGGTCGAGCGCGAGCGACTTCCGGAACCACTCCCTCGCTTCCGCGGGTTTCTGGAGACAGAGCGACGTGAGCGCCATCAGGTTGTTGGCCTCGACGTCGTAGGGCTTCTTCGCGACGATCTTCGAGAAGATCGCCTGGGACTCCGTGCACTGCTGGTCCTCGAAGAGGGTCTTGCCGAGCGATGCCGCGTAGCGGTCGTTCTGGGGAAAGGCCGCAACGAGCGAGCGGAGGTAGCGGAGGAGCTCCTTCCTCATGGCGGGCTTGCGCCCGACCCGCTGCATGTAGGTCGAGACGCGACGGTAGGCCGCCGCCTCGGGGTCCGCGTATCCGTTCTGGAGCGACTTGACGAGGGCCTCGTCCGACTCCTTCCAGCGGTCCACGTGGAAGAGGGCGACCGAGTAGTTCATCCAGGCCGTCGAAGCCTTCGGGTTCACCTCGAGCGCCTTCCGGTAGAGGGGGAGGCTCTCCTCGTACTTCTGGCGCGCGCGGAGGAACGTCGCGAGGTTCTGGTAGTGCCCCGCCGTTTCCGTTCCGACGCGGTCCGCGGGGCGCGTGTCGACGGCGGCAGCTTCCGACCCGGTCAGGTAACCGAGGGCGATCAGCTTCTTCGTGAACTCCTCGGCCGACTTTCTCTCCTCGGCGTTCATCTCGCGGACGGCGAGCCGTTCCACCTTCACCGTCTTCTCCCAGGAGACGGGAGCCGCCGGAGCCGGGAGCGCCGCGCCCCCGAGCCCGGACACGGGCTTCCCCTCGAACTTCGGGTCAGCCGGGAGGCCGAGGAGGCGGCAGAGCGTCGGGGCGACGTCGAAGACGGTGGCCTTCCCGCGAGCGGTCGACGGGACGATCGCCGGCCCCTCGGCCGCCATCATCCCCGGGTCCCGGTGCCAGAGGAACGCCGTGTCGAACTGGACCCCCGAGTAATAGGCGGGCCGGTCGGGCCCCCACTTGAACCCGTGGTCCGAGGCCACCACGAGGGTGGCGCCGTCGCGCCCGGCCTTGGCCCGGAACTGCCCGAGGATCCGGTCCGTCTCGACGTAGATGGCGTCCACGGCGTCGCTGAACTTCCGGAACTCGGCGTCTCCCACCTGGGGCAGCTTCGGCGCGGCGAACCGGCCCGCCACGTGCCCGATCTCGTCCGTCCCCTGGAAGTAGACCATCAGGAGCTCGGGACGCTCGCGCTCGTAGAGGTCGAGGGCGATCTTCGCGTGGACCCGGGTCCCCGCGAGGATCTTTCGGTACCCGGTGATCGGGTCCTCGAGGTCCTTTCCCGCCGCGACGGCGGCGTCGAACTCGGCCCGGGAGACGCGCAGGGCCTTGCCGACCTCCTCGTAGGGCGGGCTCCACTCCCGCTTCTGGACGATCCTCACCCCGTCGGCGAGCCCCTCGGGCCACGTGATCGCCTGCGACTTCACGAGGGCCTGCGGGTCGAAGAGGACGGGCGCGGCGCGGTCGGAGATGAAGAAGCCGTTGACCTTCTCGGCCGGCCAGGTGGCCCAGAAGCCGACGACGCCCACCTTGAGGCCCTTCGCGCTCGCGAGGTTCCAGATCGCCGGGACCTTCCGGGAGCGCCCCGAGATCGGGAGGCGCGTCCGCGTCTTCGGGTCGAGCTCCTGGAAGTCGGCGACGCCGTGGTCGAGGGGAGTCCGGCCGGTCGCGATCGTGTTCCAGATGAGCGGGGAGGCCATCGGCTGGAAGCTCCCGAGGTCCCAGGTCCGGCCTTTCGCGACGAGGGCCGAGAGGTTCGGGAGGCGCCCCTCCTTCATGAGCCGGTCGAGGAGCGCCCAGTCGGCGCCGTCCCACCCGACCAGGATGACCCGCGGGCGCGCGCCCGAGCCCGCCGCCTTCTTCGCCTGGGCCTCGAGGGCGGGAGAGGCGGCGAGGACGGCGAGGGTCAGGGCGAGGGCAGGGGCGGCCGGAAACCGGGAGCGTCGATTCGACATGCGGCCGCGATGATAGCGAAGCGCGTGCCGCGGCCCCTCAGCTGCCTCCGGACGAAAAAAAAGAGGGGGGCCCGGAGGCCCCCCTCGAGGGTCAGACGGAAAGGATGGTCAGAACGAGACGCGGGCGCCGACGCGCACCGAGAGCGGGTCCTGCCAGCCGGTGACCTTGCCGTAGTTCCGGTTCGTCGAGCAGCCGTAGGTGCTGTACGACGGGTTCGCCGCGCAGGCCGCGTTGTCGTTGCGGTTCGAGGCGCCGAACGTCGGGTCGGGCTGGTTGTAGCGGTTGTTGAGGCCGAGGCGCGAACCGTCGCGGAGCGTGTTGAAGACGCCGCTCTTGTTCGTGTCGCCCTGCCGGTTGAGGAGGTTGAAGACGTCGACGATCGGGGTGATCGTGAAGTTCCCGAGCCGGAGGTTGTACTCGAGGTGGAGGTCCATCTCGTACTGCGACGGGAGGTCATCGATCTCACCGCGTCCCTGGATGAGGTAGAGCTCCGACTCGTAGCCCCCGC
>CALMDF010000408.1 GCA_937864895.1 uncultured Holophagales bacterium
CTCGACCTCGCGGCGGTGGGCCCTCATCCCCTCGGTCACGAAGTCGGGCCGCGCGACGGGACGCGTCGTCTCGGGCGCGCCCCGCCGGAGCGGCGAGGTGGGCTGCGTGACGTCCACCCTCTTCGCGGGACCGGTGACGAAGGGACTCGTCGGGCCCCTGTGGTCCGGCTTTTTCGGCTCCGCCACCATTCCTCCTTGCGGCGCCCCGTCAGGGAGCCGCGGCCCCGGGGTGAGTGGGAAGAGCCGCTGCGGCCAGCTCGAGGACGTCGAACGGCTGCGTCTTCCCGGCCATCTCGGTCTGGGCGTTCCCGAGCATCACCATGCAGAAGGGACACGAGACGCCGACCAGGTCGGTCCCTGTTTCCTCGATCTCGGCGTAGCGCGCCTGGTTGATTCGAGTGCCGATCTTCTCATCCAGCCACATCCTGCCGCCTCCGGCCCCGCAGCAGAGGCCGTTCCGGCCGCTCCTGGGCAGCTCCGTCAGCGTCAGGCCGGGGATGGCCGCGAGGACCTCTCGGGGCGCCTCGTAGATCTCGTTGTGCCGCCCGAGGTAGCAGGCGTCGTGGAACGAGATCGACTTCGCGAGGGGCTCGGTCAGCTTCAGCCGTCCCTCGGCGACGAGCCTGGCGACGACCTCGGTCCCGTGAAGGACCTCGAACTTCCCGCCGAAGTCGGGGTACTCGTTGCGGATCGTGTTGAAGCAGTGGGGGCAGTTCGTGACGATCCGCTTCACGCCGTAGCCGTTGAGCGTCTCGACGTTCTGCTGGGCGAGCGTCTGGAAGAGGTACTCGTTGCCGAGACGCCGCGCCGAGTCGCCGTTGCAGGTCTCCTCCGAGCCGAGGATCGCGAACTTCACCCCGCCTTCGTGGAGGAGCTTCGCGAGGGCGCGGGAGACCTTCTTGCCGCGGTCCTCGTACGAGCCGGCGCAGCCGACCCAGAAGAGGACCTCGACCGAGTCGCGGTCGGCTTCCTCCATCGCGCCGAGAACGGGGATCTCGAAGTCCAGCTCGGCCGCCCAGGCGTCGCGGTCGGCCGCCGGGAGGTTCCAGGGGTTCCCCTGCCGCTCCATCCCGTTGAAGGCCGTCTGGGCCTCCTTCGGAAACTCGCTTTTCTCGAGGACGAGGTGGCGGCGCATGTCGATGATCTTGTCGGTGTAGGTGATCGAGACCGGGCACGCCGACTCGCAGTAGCGGCACGTCGTGCAGGCCCAGATCGTCTCCTCGTCCACCCAGCCGCCGATGAGGGCCTTCCTCTCCTCGAGCCTCTTTCCCGCCCCGGCGTCCGCGCGCCCCTCCGCCGCGTCGACGAGGTCGCCCGCGACGGTGTAGAGCGCGGTCCGCACGTCCTTCATGAAGCCCTTGGGCGTGAGCGGCTTGCCCGTGAGGTGCGTCGGGCACACCTCGCGGCAGCGCCCGCACTCGGTGCAGGTGAACATGTCGAGGCGCTGCTTCCAGGTGAAGTCCTCGACCTTCGCCACGCCGAACTTCTCCGCTTCGGCCGCCTTCTCGATGTCGACCAGGGAGAGCTTCCCGGGCGCGTCGAGCTTCCGGAGGAAGATGTTCGGGAGCGCGGTGATGACGTGGAAGTGCTTGGCGAACGGGAGGTAGTTCAGGAAGACGAAGATCGCGAGGAGGTGGAGCCACCACGACGCGAAGAAGACCGCCTCGAGGGTCGAGGCCGGGGCTCCCGCGAGGAAGGCCGAGAGGGCCTTCGTCGCCGGCTCCCAGCCGGACGCGTGAGCGGGCGTCAGGACGAACTTCGCGGCGCCGGCGAGGAGGTCGGTCACCATGAGGAAACCGATCAGGCAGAGGATGAGACCGGCGTCGAAGGACGGGTCGAGCCGCTCCTTGCGGAAGAGGTAGCGGCGCCCGAGAGCGAGGACCACCCCCGCGAGCGTCGTCACGAGGACGACGTCCTTGAGGAGGAGATAGGCGTGCCACGCGCCCGCCGGGAGGAACGGTATCCCCGCCGCCGGGAAGAAGCCCTCGAGGACGAGCGAGAGCGTTCTCACCGAGAGGACGACGAAGCCGCTGAAGATGAGCATGTGGTACAGCCCGGCGTAGCCGTCCCACCACATCTTCTTCTGGAAGATCCCGAGCTCGAGCAGCCCCCGGAGGCGCTCGAGAGGCCGGTCCCACCGGACCTCGGGAGGACCGCCGATCGTCAGCAGCTGCCAGCGGCGGGAGACCGTGTACGCGAAGGCGGCGATCGAGCCGATCAGGACCAGAGCGAAAAGGAGGGTCCCAGGGACCCCGAAGTAGGTGGCTTCGGTCGGCATCATCGGAAGGAAAGGATAGCGCAGGGAACGGGCGACGGAAGCCTCAAACCCGCTCTCCGGGAACGGCCCCGGCGGGGTGTATCATGGCCGGTAAGTTTCGAAGGCCCAACGAATCCGACGGGATCGGAGCCAGGCTGATGATGAGAAAGACACTGTCGTTCCTCGTGACCGCCGTACTGCTCGCGCTCGCCGCGGTCGCCCCGGCATCGCCGGGAACCGGTGCCGCCGCCCTGGCTGCGTCGCAGGGGACGGACCTGTGGGGCGGTCCGGGCGCGAAGGGGGCGGGTAACCAGGGCGCCCAGTTCGACACCACCGTCTACGTCACGGGCCCGGCCCCGGCCGCGGGAGCCGTCGATTTCTGGACCGGCGGGACCGTCGTCGCGACCGCGCCTTTCACCGTCCCCGCCAACGGCGTCGCGGCCATCGCGGCCCCCGCGGGCCTCTCCGGGCTCGGAGCCTTCATCTACCACGTCCATTCCGACGCGCCCGTGGCGGCCTGGTCCGAGACCTACAACGAGACCCCCGACGGCAGGTACGGCGTCAGCCTCGCCGCGGTGTCGCCGTCCGAGCTCCTCGCGCCCGGAGACGAGTCCACGGGCGGCGGCGTCGAGGCGTCGTCGTCGACGGACCCGGGCCGCGCCCGGACCAACGTCGGCGTCGTCTGCGTCTCGACCGCCACGCAGGCCTGCCGCGTCGAGGTCGCCGCCTTCGAGGCGGGCGCGTTCGTCGGGTCCGGCCTCGTCGAAGCGATCCCGGGCGGCGCCGCCCAGTCGTCCCTCGAGGGCCTCGTCCCGGCCACCGCCGGCAAGGCCGGCCTCGCGCTCCGGCTCCGCCTCCTCTCGGGCGCAGGGCTCCCCTACGTGATCCGCAACGACAACCGCACGAGCGACGGCACCGCGATTCCCCTCTCCGTCCGTCGAGGGGCCTTCTCCACGGCCCCGACCATCGTCTCGTTCACGGCGAGCCCGGGCTCGGGCTGCGCCCCCCTCGAGACGACGTTCTCGTGGGCGACGACCGGCGCGGCCAAGGTCAGCATCAGCGGCGTCGGAAACGACCTCCCCCCGAACGGCAGCGTGAAGGCCACGGTGCAGGCGAGCGACGACTACGTCCTCACCGCCACGTCCCTGACGGGGCAGACCGCGGTGAAGCCGGTGAGGGTGACGATCACCCCGTCCACTCCGGCGCCGACGCCCTCCCCGGCAACCGCGACCGTCCCCGCGGGCGGGGTCGTCAGCGGGATCTTCCCGGCCGGCACCGGCCCGCTCACCACCACGTTCGTGCAGCGCGAGTCGACCGGGTCGACCTTCACCGTCCAGGGGAATGCGTGGGTCTACACGGCGGGGACGAGCCCCGGCACGGACATCGTGAAAATCACGGCGACCGGCTCCTGCGGGGAAACGAGCTCCGAGTTCAGGGCCAACGTCCTCCTGCCGGGCGCCCCGTGGATCGTGAGGTTCGAGGCGATCCCCGAGAGGACCTGCGCTCCCTCGGCGAACATCCTCCTGACCTGGCAGACCGAGAACGTCTACGGCGTGCACATCGACGGCTACGACGAGCTCTTCCTCCCCAACGGCGGCCTCGACACGACCATCACGGGAGCGGCGAGCTTCACGCTCACCGCGCTCGGAGACGACGGAACCACGGCGAGCGCGACGGTCTCGGTCCCCATGGACCCGCAGCTCTACGTCCCGACGCTCACGCCCGGGTCCGCGAACGTCGCTTCCGGCACCTACGTCACCATCGACGTCAACCCCGGCTCCGTGCCCTCGTTCGACGGGGTTCGCTACGTCATCGTCCAGATGCCGAGCGGCGGCTCGATCCGGCCGGACCCGAACGGCGTTCCCGGCCGCTATCTCTACCGTGCGGGGCTCCGCCAGGGCGTCGACGTCATCCGGTTCCTCTGGGTCAACGGCTGCGGCATCGGCTACTCCGACTTCACCGCGAACGTCACCGCGAAGGCGCCGTAGGCGCCGCGTCACCACGGGGAACGGCGAAAAGGGCGGCCTCGCGGCCGCCCTTTTCTTCTCGAGATCGCCGGGAGGACGGACCGAAGCCCGCCCCCGGCATTCCCCGTGATTCCTTCTACGCCTTGGACTTCCTGACAGCCTCGGTCAGCGCCGGGACGATCTGGAACATGTCGCCCACGATGCCGTAGGTCGCGACCTTGAAGATCGGCGCCTCGGCGTCCTTGTTGATCGCGACGATCACCTTCGAGGAGCCCATGCCCGCCATGTGCTGGATGGCCCCCGAAATGCCGCAGGCGACGTAGAGCGTGGGAGAGACGACCTTGCCCGTCTGCCCCACCTGGTGCTCGTGCCCGATCCAGCCCGCGTCCACCGCGGCGCGCGAGGCGCCGAGGGCGGCGCCGAGCTCGTGGCAGAGGGCCTTCAGGACCGGCCAGTTCTCGGGACCCTTGATGCCGCGGCCGCCCGAGACGATCTTGTCGGCCTCGGCCACGTCGATCTCGCCCGCCTCGGGCATCTCCATCTTGACGACCTTCGCGCGGATCACCGGCGCCACGTCGAGAAGGGCGACCTCGCCCGCGCCCGGCGCGCCCTTGGACGCCGGGAAGACGTTCGGGCGGGGCGTGGCGATCTGGAGCGAGGCGGCCGGGTCCGTCGCGACCGTCGCGCGGGCCTTGCCCGAGTAGACGAGACGGGTCGCCACGAGGCGCCCGCCCTCGACCTCGAGGGACATCACGTCGGAGAGGAGCCCGACCTTCCGCCGCGCGGCGAGCCGCGGGGCGACGTCCTTGCCCATGGACGTGCCGGGGACGAGGACCACCGCCGGGGCGAACGCGGCCACCGCGGCGTCGAGGGCCGCCGTGTACCCCTCGCAGGAGTAGAGGGCGAGCTCGGGCTTGTCGGCGACGAAGACCTTCGCCGCGCCGTACGCGGCGAGCTCGGGGGCGAGCCCGCCGATGCCGGAGCCGGCCACGACGGCGCCGAGGGCGCCGCCCGTCTTCGCCGCGACCTCGCGGCCGAGGGTGAGGGCCTCGAAGGAGGCCTTGCGGATCTTGCCGTCGCGCTGCTCGATGAATACGAGGACGTTGCTCATCGTGTTCTTCCTTGTCTCGCCGTCGGCCTAGAGGACCTTCGCCTCGTCGCGGAGGAGGCGGACCAGCTCGTCGGCGGCCGCCGCGGGGTCGTCGGCCGGGATCAGCTTCACGGCCTGGCGCGCGGGCGGCAGCTCCAGCTTCGTCCAGCGCACGGCGGCCTTCTCGCCCGTCGTCGCCGCCGGGTCGACGCCGACGTCGGCCGGCTTCTTCACCGCGATCGTCTTCTTCTTGGCCGCCATGATCCCCTTGAGCGAGGCGTAGCGCGGCTCGTTCAGCCCCTTCTGCGCGCCGACGACGCACGGGAACGGCATCTCGACGACCTCGCGCGCCCCCTCGATCTCGCGGTA
>CALMDF010000409.1 GCA_937864895.1 uncultured Holophagales bacterium
TCCATGCCACAGGCGCCCCGTACGGCCGACTGCCTCGCCTGCGACGACACCCGTGACGCCGCGGCGCACGCCTACCTCAACCCGGCCGTCTTCGGCGAGGCCTGTGGCGCGTGCCACGGCGCCAACTCGGAGTGGTCGACCTCGAAGGTTCACGCCCGCTGATTACTGAGGACGCCCGCCCTCCGGCATCGACCGGGGGGCGGGCCTCCCGGCTGGCGCGTCATTCGCGCCGCCCGGAGAGAGGACTGAGATGGTGAAACGATCCATTGGCCTCACCGGCCTCGTTCTCCTGGTCCTCGGGGTGACGGGAATCGGTCGAACGGCCCTGGCCGCGGATGCGCCGAGCTGCGGAGACTGCCACGAGCAGTCGGCGTCGTTCCCCGCGAACCCGCATGGCCGAGCGGCCTGCGAGCTGCCCGGCGACGCGGCGTGCGCGAGCTGCCACGGCGACGGGAAGGCCCACATGGAGGCGGGCGGCGACAAGTCGCTCATCAGGGGCCTCCACGGCGCCAAGGGCGCCGAGACCTGTCTGACGTGTCACGACGTCACCACCGAGCACACCTCCTTCCGTGACGGGGTCCACGGCGCTTCCGAGACCGTGAACTGCCTCACCTGCCACTCCGTCCACACGCCCCACGCGAAGGAGCCCAACCTCCTCGCGAAGCGCCAGACGGAGCTTTGCGCCTCCTGCCACCCGGGGCAGACGTCCTCGCTCCGGAGCAAGGCGTACACCCACCACCTCGACCGCGGCGGCTTCACCTGCGCGTCCTGCCACGACCCGCACGGGCGGAAGGGCGAGGGCGCTCTGAAGCTCACGCGCCAGGGCGACACGCCGTGCCTGACGTGCCACAACGAGAAGAAGGGCCCCTACGTGTACGAGCACGTCGGCCCGACGACGTCCGCCATGATCGGCGGCTGCCTCACGTGCCACGAGCCCCACGGCTCGAACAACCCGAAGATGCTGACCCGCCCGCGGATCGACCAGCTCTGCCTCGAGTGCCACTCGACGCTTGCGGCCGGCGCCCTGGGCTCGCAGCCCCCGGCGTCCCACAACGTCTCCCTCCCGCGCTGGCGGAACTGCACGACCTGCCACGTGGCGGTCCACGGCTCCAACCGGTCGCCGAAGCTGCTGAAGTAGGAGGGACGGAGATGAGAACCAACCGATTCCTCCTCGCCACGCTGCTCCCGGCGCTCCTCGTGTCCGGCGCCGCCATCGCCCAGGACGTGCCCCTCGACGTCGAGCTCGGCTATCGCTGGTCCGACGTCACCGGCAACGACGAGATGTTCAAGAGCCAGGTCAACGAGCGCGAGGGCCTCCAGCTGCGCTCGCTGTCGTACGGGCTCGGCGACATCCGGGGCACGAACGCCATCGACCACTTCCGCATCGACGCCGCCGACTTCGGCATTGGCCCGAACGGCTTGTTCCGCCTCGAGGCGGGGCGGACCGGGTACTGGAAGCTGAATGCGTCGTACCGGATGACGGACTTCTACTCGAACCTCCCGACCATCGCGAACCCCTTCCTCGAGAAGGGGAGCCTCGACAGCCAGCACTCCTACGACCGGACGCGGACCTCCGTGGACGTCGACCTCGAGCTGCTGCCCGGCAAGGCCGTCCGGCCGCTCGTCGGCTTCAGCTACAGCCGCTACGCGGGACCGGGCCTGACGACGTACCACGTCGGCCAGGACGAGTTCGGGCTGGACCAGGACCTCAAGGAGAAGGACACGGAATACCGGGTCGGCCTCGCGTTCGACGCCGGTCCGTTCTCCGGGCAGGTCGTCCAGGGCTGGCGCAGCTTCAAGGGTGAAGAGACGCTGAAGCTCTCCCCGGGCGCTGGCGCCGGCAACAACCCCGGGACGATCCTCGGAGTCCCGATCACCCTCACGTCCCTGACGCGCACGTCGACGACGGACATCGACACGCCGGCCACGTCCGCGGTCGTCACGGGCAAGCTCGGCAAGGCGGTCCGCCTGACGGGCACGTACGTCCGCGCCAAGGCCGACGGCGAGGACGAGAGTTCCGAGAACCTCGCGGGCAACCTCGTCTCGTTCGACATCCTGCGTTACTTCAAGACCCTGGCCGAGCAGACGTCGGGGACGTCCGAGGCGCTCTACTGGCGCGGCAGCATCCGCGCCGACATCCACGTCTCGAACGGATTCGACGTCACGGCCGGCTACACGCGCCGGAGCCGCGAGCTCGACGGCTACGGCCTCGTGAACGACCTCTACGGCTCGACGACGACGTTCAGCGGCTTCAACACGGGGGACGTCACGACGATCCTGCAGTCGCAGACCCGCATGGAGCGCGAAGAGGACATCTTCGACGTCCGTGCGAGCCTGAAGCTCGCCGGTCCCTTCTCCCTGCGGGTCGGGTACGCCGAGAACCAGGCCGACATCACCGTCCTGAACGACCCGTCGGAAGTCGTCGTCCCCGGGGGCCAGGGCGGCGTGTACGACCGCAAGGTCCGTACGCTCGACGGCGGCCTGCTCTTCAAGCTCTCCGGCTTCTCCCTCGGCGTCGACTACGTGAACCAGGACGCCGACAACGCCGTCATGCGGACCGACTTCCTCGACAGGGAACGGATTCGCCTGCGCGGCGCCTGGGAGCCCGCAAAGTGGTTCCGGATCGGCGCCACCGCCGAGGAGATCGACACGGAGAACGACGGCGCCGGCTACGGTCTCGACGGCAAGGTGAAGACCTACGCCGGAGACCTCGAGCTCGGCCCGTGGAGCTGGCTCCGCGTCCGCTTCGGCATGGGCCGTTTCGAAGCCGACAACAGCATCCCCTACCGCGTGCCGCAGACCTTCCAGACCGCGACCTCGATCTACACCGAGACCGGCGACTCGATGGAAGGCGGGATCACCCTCAACCTCAAGCCGTTCACCGTCGAAGCGCTCCTGCGTCACTTCGAGAACGAGGGAAGCTTCCCGTACGAGCTCGACCGGGCCCGGGTCCGCGCCGATCTCGAGTTCTCGAAGCTCGTCGGGATCGCGGCGGAGTGGGACCTCGACGACTACACCGAGAAGAACCGGTCCTACGGGTCCGGGGCGGACTACCGGGCCAGCCGGTACGGCCTCTACCTCCGGATCCACCCGTAACCCCGGCGCTTTCCAGGTTCTCCTCGCGCCCCCGCCGAAAGGCGGGGGCGCTTTTCTCTTGGAGAACCGTGACCGGCCTGAGTTCCTGCCGGATCCGGCGGAGGTGTAATCTCCCCCGAAAATTTCAGGGGCTCCTCGCACCGGAAGTGGTCGGGATCGGAGGGCGGCATGTCGAGCTACACCCAGTCGGAGCGTCCGATGGCGATCAACACGCCGCTCGGGCCTGACGCCGTTCTGCTGACGGCGCTCAAGGGGCACGAGGGAGTCTCGGAGCTCTTCAGGTTCGAGCTCGTCCTCGTGGCCGAGCTGAAGAAGCCCGTGGCCTTCGACAAGGTACTCGGCCAGGGAGCCACGGTCGAGATCACGCTGGCCGGAGGGGAGAAGCGCTACCTCAACGGGATCGTGAGCTCCCTGAGTCAGGGCAAGCGCGACGACACGTTCCTCCACTACCGGGCCGAACTCGTTCCGAAGCTCTGGCTCCACACCCTCCGCGTCCAGAGCCGGATCTTCCAGCGCCTGACCGTCCCGGAGATCCTGAAGAAGGTTCTCACGGGGCTGGAAGTGAGGATGGAGACCACCGCCAGCTACGAGCCCCGCGACTACTGCGCGCAGTACCGCGAGTCCGACTTCGCCTTCGCCTCCCGGCTCATGGAGGAGGAAGGGATCCGCTACTACTTCCAGCACGCCGACGGCAGCCACGTCATGGTCATCACCGACGAGGCGACGAAGCACCCCGACGTCGAGGGGCAGAGCACGGTCCCGTTCGAGGAGCTCGCGCAGGGCGGCAAGGTGGAGGAGATGAGGGTCTTCTCCTGGGAGAAGTCCCAGGAGATCCGCGCGCACGTCTACACGCTCCGGGACCACTGCTTCGAGCTGCCGGAGCAGAACCTGGAGGCGCAGCAGCTGACCATCGACATCGTCCCCGTCGGAAAGGTGGGCCACAGGCTGAAGCTCCTCGGGGAGGAGAACCTCGAGGTCTACGACTTTCCCGGCGGCTACGCGCAGCGCTTCGACGGGGTCGACTCCGGCGGGGGCTCGCGGCCCGGAGACCTTCAGAAGATCTTCGTCGACAAGGAGAGGACGGTCCGGCTGCGGATGGAAGGGGTGGAGTCGGCGAGCCTGAAGGCCGAGGGGACGAGCTACTGCCCCCACTTCGTCCCGGGCTACGCCTTCACGCTCACGAAGCACTTCCACGCGGACGGTCGCTACGCCCTCACGCGGGTCGAGCACGAGGCCTCGCTCGAGGGGAACTACCGTTCAGGGGACGACCTCTCGTTCCGGTACCTGAACCGCTTCAGCTGCATTCCGGAGGCTCTCCCGTACCGGCCGCCGCGCCTCACGTCGAAGCCCGTCATCGCGGGGAACCAGACGGCGACGGTGGTGGCCCCGGCCGGGGAGGAGGTCTTCTGCGACAAGTACGGCCGGGTGAAAGTGCAGTTCCACTGGGACCGCGAGGGAAAGAAGGACGTGAACAGCTCCTGCTGGATCCGCGTCGCCCAGCCCTGGGCCGGAAAGGGCTGGGGCGCTTTCTTCTGGCCCCGCGCCGGGAACGAGGTCGTCGTCTCCTTCGAGGAGGGCGACCCCGACCAGCCTCTCGTCGTCGGCAGCGTCTACAACAGCGACAACATGCCGCCGTTCCCGCTCCCGGTCCGCAACGAGCTGGCCGGCTTCAAGTCGGCGAGCCTGCGCGGCCAGTTCAGCCGGCACTTCAACGGCGTCGTCTTCTGCGACGAGCAGGGCAACGAGCACATGGCTCTCCATTCGGAGAGGAACCTCACCTTCAACACGGAGCTCGACAACACGTTCTCCGCCGGGCAGAACCGGCACGACGGGGTCTCGGGCGCCTCCCTCCAGACCGTGGG
Source organism: uncultured Holophagales bacterium (assembly GCA_937864895.1). Taxonomy (GTDB): domain Bacteria; phylum Acidobacteriota; class Thermoanaerobaculia; order UBA5066; family UBA5066; genus UBA5066. The sequence goes on from CALMDF010000409.1 coordinate 4,959, forward strand.
CTTCATCCCCGGCGGCGGAGGGAGCGGCGGCGGACCCGACGCCGACCCCGAGACGGAGGAGAGGCTGAAGAAGCTCGAGAGCCCTTCGTACAGCGCCTGGGGCCCCGTGAACCCGGCCGGCGTCCCGGGGCTCTACTCCACCATGACGTACGGCGAGTACCTCGCCGCCGTCGTCGGCCTTCAGAGCGCGATGATCGTCGGGAGCAACATGGCGCTCACCATCAACCCGACGGCCCTCATGAGGTTCGGCGGCAGGGTCCCGTTCTGGGTCGAGGGCCTCGCCGGCGGGGGCCTCGGCGGGAACCTCGCCTTCACGATGGGCTCGAACACCGGCATCACGCTGGGCCCCAACGTCGCGATCAAGAGCACGGACGACATCGAGTACCGGATGGACGGCCACGTCGGCTCCAAGATCCTCTGCGCGATCATCGCGGCCGTGATCATCCTCTGGACGATCCTCTACGCGACGGTCAACACCATCAAGGCCCGGGTCATCGAGTTCGCCGTCTTCCAGACAGCCGTCTCCGTGGGACTGACGGCGCTCACGCTCATAGAGGCGAGCATGAAGGCGTACTCGGACGGCTACAAGTACGGCATCTGGTGGAACTACAAGTACGACGTGAAGCACGCGGGCCGGAGCCTCAAGTCGGAGGTCCTCAAGGACGTCACGTTCGGGATCGTCGGGACCCTGGCCAGCATCGCCGTGCCCATCGGGGTGGCGACGGGAGTGGCGATCACGGAGTCGAACCGATGAGACAGAGAGGGGGTCGGGAATGAGCCACGCAGAACCTCTGCCCGGAGGGGGGGCCGGCGGGGGACCCGGAGGCGGCCAACACGAGGAGTCGCACGAGGGACCCTACGCGATCAGCGCCAGCAGCATCGCTCTCCTCGCGAGCCCGGCCATCCCCCCGCTCCTGCCCGAAGGGCCGGTCGTCACCATCGGCGCGGGGGCGCCGTTCGGCCTTCCCGTGGGGCGCGTCGAGGTGCGCGCGGGCCAGGGGGTGCGGCTGGTCGCCGGCCCGGCTCCGCCCGTGGGGCCCCCGGGCAGCTCGAGCTCGACGAGAGGAGTCGAGGTCGTTACGGGAAACCTCGAGAGCATCACGCTCGAGAGGGGCCTCCTCCCCGTCGACCAGAGGATCGAGATGACCCCCGCCGGGATCAAGATCAACGCCGGCTCGATGCCGGTCACGATCGAGAGCCTCACGG
>CALMDF010000410.1 GCA_937864895.1 uncultured Holophagales bacterium
CGGTCCCGTCGGCGACGGCGCCCTCTCCGAGGTCGAAGCCGGCTGCCTCCTGAACGGCGCCCTCGACCTCGGCCTGACCTTCGTCGATACCGCGCCGGGCTACGGCCTCTCCGAGGAGCGGATCGGGCGGCACCTCTCGCGTCGCCGCTCCGAGTTCGCCCTCTCGACGAAGCTCGGCTACGCGGTTCCCGGCGTGCCCGACTGGACGGGGGAGTGCATCGCGCGAGGGGTCGACCTCGCTCTCTCCCGGCTTCGGACCGACGTCCTCGACGTCGCGCACCTCCACTCGTGCCCCCTCGAGACCCTGCTCCGAGGAGACGTGGTCGAAGCGCTCCAGAGAGCCGTCGCCGCCGGCAAGGTTCGCGTCGCCGCGTACTCGGGCGAGAACGAGCCGCTCGCCTGGGCCGTCTTCTCGGGCGCGTTCGGCTCCGTGCAGGCTTCCGTGAACGTCTGCGACCAGGCGTCCCTCTCGCGTTCGATCGCCGACGCCGCCGCTCGCGGCCTCGGCGTCATCGCCAAGCGACCCCTCGCGAACACCCCGTGGAAACCCGGCGCCGCGCACCCCGACGACGCCGCGGCGGCCGCCTACCGCGATCGCTGGCAGGTTCTCCGCCTCGACGACCTCGGCCTCGACCCCGCCGAGCTCGCAGTCCGCTTCGCCGCGTTCGCCCCGGGCGTCTCCACTCCCATCGTCGGCAGCCGACGCCTCGAGCACCTCGCCGGGATCCTGGCCCATGTTGCGAAAGGGCCGCTCCCGCCGGACGTCCTCAGCGAAATCACGGCTCGCTTCGCCACGCTCGGCCGGGACTGGCCCGGGATGATCTGACCTCCGAGAGCCCGAGAGCCCGAGAGCCCGAGAGCTATCGACTCCATTCCGTCGTGCCGCCCGAGCCGCGCCCGGGAGGGGCGTCCCGCGGCTCGCTCTGTGCGCACGCGACCCGCATCGGCTCCGCTGCGCGGGCCGCCGGGGCGCTCGCGAACTCCTCGCGCTGCTCGTCAAACAGCGCGAGCGCCTGATCCCGAAGAATGGGGTCAGGTCTTGATTATCTATTGTAGCCTCAACCAGGCTTCTACCTGGACCGTGGTGAATCGCTCGTAGAGTGTAGAGAGTAGACCAGACCCCAAATGCTCGAACACTGACCCCGAACACTGTTCTCTCCGGTCGGCCGCGCGGAGCAGGCGGCCGTGGGAACCACCCACGGGTTGAGGCTCCCCGCCCCGGTGCTCCGATGCCCTCGTGCCCGGCAGGTGCCCTCGTTTCACCTCGTCCCCGAGGAGCTCGAGGATGTGCCCGGCAATCCTCTTCGATGCCTCCTCGTCGAGGAGCGACCTGTTCAGGACTCGCGAGCGCAGGTCCGCGCCTCGTCCCTTCGCGGAGCCTTCCGGGTCAGAGCGGTCGAGAGAGCGTGAACGCCCCCCGCAGCTGGCCGGCCGTGAAGCCGACCGCCTGGTCCTCGGGATAGAGCTCCTTCACCTTCCCGGCGACGTCGGGCTTCAGGTCGGCGCCGTGGCAGGTGAGGCAGGGGGACGACGTCCCGATTGCCTTCATGTAGCGGAAGGTCGCGCGCCCTTCGGACTCGACCACCTCCCAGGCTTCGATGGCGGACACTTCCTCGCCGCCGGAGAGGCGCTTCTGGAACTCCTCGAGCTTCGCGGCCTCCCAGGCATCGGGCGCGTTCTCGGGGTTGCGTACCCTGATTCCCGTCCGGGCGATCTTCCACGGGGTGCCCATCGCCGTCTCGGCCGCGATCTTCGGGGCCTTCACGCGGCAGACGTCGAGCGCCTTGACGGGCCCGCCCTCCTTCATGGCCGCGAAGAGCTCGCCCTGGAGCGAGAGCGTCAGGTTCCCCGCGAGCGAGCGGGCCTGGGAGGCGAGCGCCTCGGGGGCCGGCGCCTGGGAGGCGGTGAGGGGGAGGGCGAGGAAAGCGGCGAGGGCGAGGCGCGGGATCTTCATCACTTCCTCCGTGGTCGCGCAGGTTAGCGCGTCAACGCCCCGAGCGGGTCGTCCCGCGCCGCGGCGGCGCGCTCCAGGGGTCCTCCGGCCAGGGGTGCTTCGGGTAGCGGCCTCGCAGCTCCTTCCTGATCTCGGGATACGTGCGGGACCAGAAGCTCGCGAGATCGGAGGTCACCTGCACGGGGCGCCCCGCGGGGGAGAGGAGGTGCAGGAGGACGGGAACGCGGCCGGCGGCCACCCTCGGCGTCTCGGCGAGCCCGAAGAGCTCCTGGAGCTTGACCGCGAGGACGGGTGGGCCGTCGTCCTCGTACCGGAGCGGCAGGCGGCGCCCCGTGGGGATGGGCAGCGACTCGGGGGCGTTCGTGTCGAGGAGCCGGACGTTTCGGGCGCCGAGGAGCTCCCGGAGGAGGGGATCGAGCGGGATCGCCCGCAGGTCGGACAGGCGGCGGTGCCCGGCGACGAGGCCGGGAAGGAGACCCAGGAGCGCCTCTTCGTCGAGGGCGGGAAGCTCCAGCTCGGGCATCGACCAACGAAGAAACGCGGCGCGCGCCCTGAGCCGGGCGACCTCGCCGTCGAGGCCCAGCGCTCGCGGCAGATCGCCCCGGGCGGCCTCGAGGAGGAGGCGGGCCGTCTCCACGTCGAGGGGCGCCGGAACGTCTCTCTCCTCGAGAACGAGCTCGTCGTAGACGAGGCGCTCGCGGGCGGCGACACGCCCGGAGGCGTCGTCCCAGGTCCGGACCGTGAGGCGGCGGAGGGGCTCGCCGGGGAGGTCCGCGAGCCAGTCGCGTTCCACGGCGCTCGCGAGACGGATCCGGTCGGGGCCGTTCGGCGACGCGGACGTCTCGACGACGGCGACGAGCTCGGCGGAGCGGACGGAGCAGCGCGAGTCGAACGCGAGCGGCGTGCCGCCGGCGAGGATCGCCTCGGCTCCGCCCGGGCGCCGGCGGCGTGCAATCCGGTCGGGGAACCCGGCGAGGACGAGCCGGAGGAGCGCCTCTTCCGGGGGGCGTGCCGCCGCGGCCGGGGGAGGAAAGCGCCGCAGGAGGAGGTCCCGGAGCCTCAGGACGGCGAGGGCGGCTGCCGGGTCGAGGCCGAGCGACGAGAGCCGCGCCCTCGAGAGCCCCGACCGCTCGGCCTCCTCGAGGAGGTCGAGGCGCAGGAGGAGGTCCGACGCATGGTCGACCTCCGGCAGCCCTTCCCCGAACGCCCGGCCGGCGGCGAGGACGTCCCGCTCCTCGGCGAGCGCCGCAAGGGTCGCCGCTTCGCGGACGGCTCCCGCCGCGGCCCCCGCGAGGACCATGGCGCCGAGCCTCGGGTGAACGGGCAGCGTCGCCATCCGGCGGCCGGCGTCCGTGGGACGGAAGGAGCCTTCCTCCACGGCCCCGAGCCGGCGGAGGAGACCAAGGGCGCGGGAGATCGAGGACGCGGGCGGCGCCTCGAACCAGCCGAAGAGCGCCGGGTCGCGGGCCGTCCAGAGAAGGACGTCGAGGAGGGGTGCGGAGAGGTCGGTCCGGAGGAGCTCCGGCTCCTCGAAGGGGCGCAGGCCCCTCTCGTCGTGCCCGGAGTAGAGGCGAAGGGCGAGGCCGGGGCCGAGGCGCCCTGCCCGCCCGGCGCGCTGCTCGGCGCTCGCCCGCGGAACCCGAGCGAGGACGAGCCGGTCGAGGCCGGAGCGCGGGTCGAATCGAAGGGTTCGCGCGAGCCCGGAGTCGACGACTACCGAGACGCCCTCGATGGTGAGGGACGTCTCGGCGACGTTCGTGGCGAGGATGACGCGGCGCCGGCCCGCGGCCGCCGGCGCGAGCGCCGCGTCCTGGGCGGCGCCGGGGAGGTCGCCGTGAAGGACGCGGACGTCGAGGCCGGGATCGGACGCCGAGACCGCCTCCCGTGCCCGCCGGATCTCGGCCGCGCCCGGGAGGAAGACGAGGACGTCCCCTGGCGGGCCTTCGGCCTTCGCCACGGCAACAGCCGAGGCGACGCGTCTCTCGAGGGGGCGCGGGTCCGCGTGCCGCTCGTGACGGATCTCGACCTGAAAGGGGCGGCCGGGAACGGAGACGACGGGCGCGGGCCCCCGGGCGTCCCCGAGGAACGCGGCGACGGGGCCGGGGTCGAGAGTCGCGGAGGCGACGACGAGGAAGAGGTCCTCTCGGAGCGTCGCGCGGACCTCCCGGAGCATCGCGAGGGCGAGGTCGGCGTGGCGGCTCCGCTCGTGAAACTCGTCCAGCATCACGCCGGCGACGCCGGGAAGAGAGGGATCCTCCAGGAGACGACGGGTCAGGATCCCTTCGGTCACGACGAGGATCCGGGTCCGGGCCGATCGGGCCGCCTCGTCCCGGACCTGGTAGCCCGCACGCTCACCCGGCGGCTCGCCCAGCTCCGAGGCGATCCGCCGGGCGGCGGCCCGGGCGGCGACCCGGCGCGGCTGCAGGACCCAGAGGGCGCCGCCGCGGAGGAAGCCGGCGTCGAGGAGCGCGCGCGGGACTCTCGTCGTCTTGCCCGCGCCGGGCGGCGCGACGAGGACGACCGTTCCGCGCTCCCGGAGCCGGTCGGCGATGCCGGGAAGAAACGGGTCGATCGGAAGCGTTACGGGCATGAGGACGATGAGGATACGGGGCGCCGGGCAGGGCCGCCTCGAAAGGAGACGGCGTTGCATCGGGGCCCCGGGGACAGGAGGTTCCGATGGTGGTCCACGCCCCCTTCCACCCCGACGCGGCGCTCCCGAAGAAGACGGATCCCGCCGAGCACGAGCTCCTCGAGGAAGTCACCCAGGACGATGGCGCCTCGGGCAAGCAGCGGATGATCGGCTGGATCTGCTTCTTCCTCACGGCGGCCGCAGTGGCCGTGGTCTGGTTCCTGCTCTGACCGTTCCGGAACAGGCTCGTCGCGACGGGGTCACAGCGGCGCGACCGGCGTGGTGAGAGGGTTTCGGAGCGCACGGAATCCCCTCCCCGATGCTAGAATCGCGCGTTGATGATCCGCAGGTTCGCGGCTCCGATTCCCCGGATTCCTGGCGTGGAGCGGAGGCGTAACCCGGGTCCTTACGGGAGCACCGTGAGCCTCCGCAGCCACAAATCGTCCAACACCCACGAGAGGAGATTCGTCTTTCCATGAAGAGTCCGTTCAACCCGTTCGAGATGGCCCAGGCCCAGTTCGACAAGGCCGCCGACGTTCTCGGCCTCGACGCCGCGACGCGCGAGCTTCTCCGGTTCCCGCTCCGGGAGTACCACATCGCGATCCCCGTCCGCATGGACGACGGGAGCGTGAAGGTGTTCCGCGGGTTCCGCATCCAGCACAACGACGCCCGCGGCCCCTGCAAGGGGGGGATCCGCTTCCACCCGCACGAGACGGCCGACACGGTCCGCGCCCTCGCGATGTGGATGACGTGGAAGTGCGCGGTCGTCGACATCCCGCTCGGCGGCGGCAAGGGCGGCGTCATCTGCGACCCGCACCACCTGAGCGCGCGCGAGCAGGAAGGGATCTGCCGCGGCTGGATTCGCCAGGTCGCCAAGAACGTCGGCCCGGTGAACGACGTCCCGGCTCCCGACGTCATGACGACCCCGCAGCACATGCTCTGGATGCTCGACGAGTTCGAGGTCATCAACGGCGGCAAGTACCCCGGCTTCATCACCGGCAAGCCGGTCGGCTCGGGCGGCTCCCTCGGCCGGACGGAAGCGACGGGCTACGGGGTCGTCTACACGATCCGCGAGGCCCTCAAGCAGATGAAGATCGACATCGCGACGACGAAGGCCGCCGTCCAGGGCTTCGGCAACGTCTCGCAGTACGCCATCAAGCTCTTCACGCAGCTCGGCGGCAAGGTCGTCTGCTGCTCCTCGTGGGACCAGGCCGACCAGACCTCCTACACGTTCCGCAAGCTCTCCGGCGTCGACGCCGACGAGCTCCTCGGGATCACCGACCGCTTCGGCGGGATCGACAAGGACAAGGCGAAGGGGCTCGGCTACGAGGTCCTCCCCGGCGGCGCCTGGATCGAGCAGGACGTCGAGATCCTCATCCCGGCCGCGCTCGAGAACCAGGTCACGGGCGAGACGGCCCTGAAGATCAAGCCGAGCGTGAAGATCGTCGCCGAGGGAGCCAACGGGCCGACGACGCCCGAGGCCGACAAGATCCTCCAGGAGCGCGGCATCTACTGCATCCCCGACTTCCTCGCCAACGCCGGCGGCGTGACCTGCAGCTACTTCGAGCAGG
>CALMDF010000411.1 GCA_937864895.1 uncultured Holophagales bacterium
CGGTCGAGGTCGACCTCGGCGATCTCGTTGAAGGCGCTCGTGCCGGAGGCGACGAGGGCCGTGCCGAGGAGCGTGTGGAGGAGCAGCACGGCGTCGAGGCCGGCGAGGGGGCCGGCGGTCCCCGCGGCGAAGCCGAGGAAGGCCGTGAGGACGACGAAGACCGTGATGCGCGGCTTCGTCAGCTCGAGGAGGTCCCGGAGGGCCTGTCCGGCGTGCGGCTTCATGCGGTCGCGGGGGCCGTCTCGCCGGCGGGGGAGCCGGCGCGCGCCGGGGCGCCCGAGAGCGCGGCCAGGCGGGAGAGGAGGACCGCGGCGAGGGCTCCCGTGATCCAGAGGAGGCCGCCGACGGCGAGGTGCGCGGAGGTGATGGCGACGGCCTTGCCCGTCCAGACGGACGTGGCGCCGAGCGCGACCTGGGCGGCGAGGAGGAAGAGCCAGAGCGTGGAGAGCGGCCCGAGGCCGGGGACGCCCTTCAGCCCGCGCAGGGCGAGGGCCGCCGCGACGACGAGGGCGACGACGACCCAGGCGAAGGTGCGGTGGGTGAAGTGGGCGACGACTCCCTTGGCGGCCCACTCGGCCCCGGTCGGGACGAGGCCGCCGAAGGAGAGGGGCCAGTCGGGGATGGCGAGGCCGGCGCCGGTGTGCCTCACGATCGCCCCGAGGAGGATCTGCACGTAGCTCGCCCCGGCGGCCCAGAGGGCGAGGCGGGTGGCCTTCGACAGCGCGGCGGGGTTCCCGGCGGCCCGCGGGGCCTCCTCGGAGAAACGTCCCCAGAAGAGCGAGGTCCGGAGCGCGATCGTGGCCGTCAGCGCGAAGACGATCTGCGCGAGCCCCGCGTGCGACGAGGAGACCGCGGGCGGGAGGAGGAAGAGGACCGTGATCCCCCCGAGGACGGCCTGCGCGAGGATCGCGCCGAAGGCGGCGAGGCCGAGGCGGAAGGTCGTCCGGTCGGTGCGGCCGAAGCCGAGGAGGAGGATCTGGAACCCGACCATCGTCGCGACGGTGGCGGCGATCATCCGGTGACCGTGCTCGTAGAGGATCCCGCCCACCATCGGCGGCATCAGCTGGCCGTAGGAGAGGGGCCAGTCGGGGACGGCGAGGCCCGACCCGGTCGAGGTGACGAGCGCCCCCGCGACGAGGAGCAGGAAGACGGACGCCGCCACCGTGCGGGTCGCGACGCGGACGAACTTGCTGGGCTTCATGGCTTCCATGTCCTCGAGGGCTCAGGCGGGCGGCGCGGCGGGGGAAGTGGAGGCGGAGGCCTCGAAGGTGACGTCGTGCGCCTTCGTCTCGCCGTCCTCGACGGTGACCGTGAAGGCGAGGGCGGGGAGCTTCTCGTGCCACGCCTCGATCGTGTAGGTCCCCGCCGGCAGGCCCCGGATCTCGTAGCGCCCGTCCGGGCCCGTGACCGCGAAGAAGGGGTGCGGGACGACGGCGACCCAGGCGCGCATCCAGGGGTGGACGTCGCACTTGAAGGGGACGATCTCGGGCTTCTCGAACGTGCGCGTGTAGCGCGTGCCGGGGGCGGGCATGCCGAGGTTGAAGGCCGGGTTCGCCTTCGCCGCGGCGTGGACGTTGTGAAGGGTCGCGTCGGAGGAGACGATGTCGAGGGGCTGGCCCGTCATGAGCGCGAGGACGCGCGGGGAGTAGGCGCACCCCTTCTGGTCGAGCGTCTTCGCCTCCGCCGGCGCCGGGTAGGACCCCGAGACGCCCCCGGTGACGCGGAGGAGGACGTTCGCGAGGGCGCCGTCGGCCCCGACGGACCAGGCGGGGAGCTCCGTCTCGCCCGGGTGGTGCCCTGCGCAGAACGGGTCGGTCGTCATCGTGACCTTCTCGTTCTCCGGGGGGACGCCCGCGAGCGTGACCCGTCCCGACACCACGGCAGACCCCGTCTTTCCCGGGGGACCGGCCGGGGCCTTCGGGGCCTCCGGGGCTTTCGGGCTGCAGGCGGTGAGGAGGAGCACCAGCGCGAGGGGCGTGAGGGCTCCCCGGGCGGTGCGGGGGGCGGGGGTGCTCGCCATATGCTTCAGTCGGGATCCCGGGAGGGACTCGTCGCGGACCCCGAAACTCTTCATGCTATTTCCGCACCGCGAGGCTGTCAAACAACCGCCGGGCCTCGACTCGCCGGCCTCGGGCCCGCCCGGGTACGATCTCGACGAGTGACGCCACACAAGCCGCGGGTGGAGACCCTGGCCGCGCTCCTCGCCGCCACCTCGATCTGCGCCCTCGCGGCGCTTCGCCCCCTGCCCGCCTCCGGCTTCCGCCCGAACGCGCTCTTGCCGTCGGTGCCGGTTGCCGTGCGCGAGGAGCCGTACTACCGGCACGAGCTCCTGCCCGTGGGCGGCCACGCGACGGTGCACGTCCCGTCGCTGGCGCAGCTTCCGGACGGCCGGCTGGCCGCGGCCTGGTACGCGGGCTCGAAGGAGTGCGCGCCGGACGTCGCGATCTTCCTCTCCACGCAGCGGCGCATTCCGCCGGAGGGCTGGACGACGCCGCGGGAAGTCGTGACGCCCCGGACCGCTTCGGCCGAGCTGGGGCGACACGTTCGCAAGGTCGGGAACGCGGTCCTGTTCTCGGACCTCCGGGGGCGGCTCTGGCTCGTCTACGTCACGATTCCGTTCGGTGGCTGGTCGGTCTCTTCCCTCAACGTGAAAGTCTCCGACGATCAGGGCGAGACCTGGTCGCAGAGCCGGCGCCTCACCGTGAGCCCGTTCTTCAACCTCAGCACGCTCGTGAAGAACAAGCCCCTCCTCCTCGCGGACGGCGGCCTCGCGCTTCCGGTCAGTCACGAGCTCCTCACGAAGTCGGCCCAGCTCCTCTGGCTCGACGGGCGGCCGGAATCCGGCCCCGGCCTCAGGTTGTCGTCCATCGGGGGAGCGGGCACCTACCTGCAGCCGGCCGTCCTGGCCCTCGGCGAGCGGCAGGCGCTGGCGCTCCTGCGCTCGAAGCGCGGATGGGTCGGCCGCTCGATCTCGCTCGACGCCGGATCGACGTGGTCGACGCCCGAGCCGAGTGACCTGCCCAACCCGGACAGCGGCCTCGACGCCCTGCTCCTCTCCTCGGGGAAGGTCCTCATGGCCGGAAACTCCGGCGATCCCTCCCGCAGCGCCCTGATCCTCGCGACCTCGAGCGACCTGGGCCGCACCTGGAAGCGGGTCGCCACGCTGGAGGACGACGCCTCGGGGACCTTCTCCTACCCGTTCCTCCTCCGCGCGCGGGACGGTGGCATCCACCTGCTCTACTCGTATCGGGGCAGGGGCATCAGGCACGCCGTGTTCAACGAGGCGTGGCTGGAATCGCAGCCGGCGGGGGGTCGGTGACCGCTGCCGCGACG